>JANXQE010000348.1 GCA_025356925.1 Limisphaerales bacterium
CCGACGAAAAGCAAAACGAGTTGGTGGCGTCGCTGAAGGCGGCCGGACCGGCGGTCGAGATGGGTCCCTACCGGCCCAACGCTATTTAGCCTGTTTCTCCTTTTCAGAAGGGGCTGGGGATTTCTCCGCAGTATTCGAAGCCGGCTTGGGCCCAAAATTCACCGTCGTTGCGGTAAGCTTGCCTTCGCCGGCCGACTTAAGGTAGCCGCTGACCGTTTCGCCAACTACGCCGTCCTCCAGCGTCGCAGGCTTGCCGGACTTTTTGATCTTGGTCGCCGAGGTGATCTGAAACGTGCGTTTACCTACCGTGATTGTTTTAGCCACCTTATCGAGCGCTGCAAGTTTGCCGTGGAATGGGCCGCCGCCAGTGGCTGGCTTCTCGGTGTTGGTTGTCTCAACGGCCGGCGTCGGAGTCTTCTTTTCCGCTGGTATCTTGTTCGTGGTCTGAGCGAACAAATCCATTTGTGGGCAGGCCAGGGCGGCAACTATGAGTCCAAGGAGGCTGAGTCGAGCGATGGGGTTTTTCATGAGCTGATCTTTTTTGGATGGTTTAGTTCAACAGCGTTTTGCGGAGGTTACCATTTGCCTTCCACCAAAAGCGCGGTGACATTTTTGGCAAGGTCGTTCGCCAGCAGCGGCAGGGCCTGTCGTTCGGCGCTGGGCAGATCTGAACCTACGCGCATCAGCGTGTAGCCGGTAACGGGTTGGTCGAGGATTTGTTTGCCGGTGGCACGTTCGCGGGCGACGACCCGGGCCGTGAGGGCGAGACGAAAGTCGCGAACAGTGAGGATATCGTTGGAGGTCAGCGTGACCTCCACGCGTTGATAACTCGTGAGCGTGCCGCTGACAACGATATCGGCATCCCCGTTGGAAACGAGTTGGTAGGTCCCGTCACGCTGCAACGCTTTGCGCATCTGGGCCGTTACGGCGTCGGTCAACCTGGGCTGCAACGTTTGATTGATGAATGGGCTGACCTGGACCGACTTTTCGCCAGCGGCCAATCCATTGGTGGGCCCCAAATGATAGCCGGCGCAGCCGGCGACCGAGAGCGCCAGGAACGCTCCCGGCGTACCGGCCCGAAGCCAACCGAGAAAGGCTTTAAAGCGGCGGCAGCTTCCGACGTGGTTCAACATGATGCCTTCTTCTGATGCTGCACAACTCCGGCGCCGGTTTACTTGCTCGCGGTCTGGGTCCGCCTTTTTAGCTGGTCGATCCGTTGCCGTGCCGGGCCGGCGTAGGGTGAATTGGGGTCGAGGACAATCACCTCGTTATAATAAACGAGGGCGCCGTTCCAACGTTTGTACTTTTCGTAAAACTTCGCGATCATGAAGCTGCCGCGCGCCTGTTCCGTTCTTAGCGCCGTGATGGTCTTCTGGGCGGTGGCGACTCGCGGGTCGTTCGGGTACAGAGTGATAAAATCTGTGAACGTGGAAATGGCCTGGCCGGCCGTATTTTGATCGTATTCGGCTGTTTGTGCCTGTTTGTTGTAGGCCAGAGCCTGCCGGTAGAGGGCGTCCGCGGCGACTTGGGGACGATCGTGATAGCGGTCGGCTGCCGTTTCGTAGGCCTTCGCTGCCAGAGCATAATTCGATTGTTTCTCGCGCGCCGCCCCGATGTTCATTTGTGCCTGAGGTGCCACATCGCTGTAAGGCCCGTTCTTCACAATCTTCTGGTACATGTCCGAGGTCTTGTCCATGGAACTGAAAATCGGTATGTAACCCCAGAGTTTAAACCATTTGCCGGCCAGGTACTTGTTGGCGATTTGGTACTGCCGTTGGACAATCGCCTGGTAATTGTCGATCTTTGGCTGCTTCTCAATCACTTTTTGGTACTCCGTGAATGCCTTTTCGTCCTTGCCCGTGGCTTCGTAACAGCGTCCCACAAGATACTGGGCCCGGGGTGCGTAGTCCGAGAGCGGCCAAACCCTGACAACCCGGCGGGCCGCTTTCAGCGCCACGGCATAGTCCTTCTTGTCGAGCGCTCCTTGCGCTACGTCCAACTGCTCCTTCGCTCGGGTCCGCTGCCATTTGCCTCCTCCCCCGGCCGATTCATAAGTCCAGCCTTCTCCGGGTCGATAGATCAATGGGGCCGGGCAGCGGAAGGGAACCGCGACCAGACAAAGAATGAGTAAAACCAGTCGAGCACACCGGCAGTTCATCGCTCAACGGTACCGGCTGGGATTGCGAGGTGTCCAGTCCAAACTCAGCCGCGATAAACGATCATGACGCCATAGTCAGTCATCAGCTTCTGGCTGCCAATGTCCAGGTGGGTGTAACTGAGGGTATTGATGCTGATAATATTTGTTTCGCCAATCCGGATGAGAAAGTTCGTCACCATTTCGTCGAACCGGTCGTGCCCGACCTCGACGCAATCCGTGTGTTTGATCGTCTTGACGCGCATCTTGCGGTCGGATTCTTTGGCGGCGACTTCGAGCGGAGCGAGCGCCTTGGCGATCAACACTTCCGGCGCCTTGTTCGAGGGAACACGCAAATGCATTTCCACCTTCGCGGCCGCCGAGGAGGAGATCGGATTGGCCGGGTTGGCGCCGAGGCGCGCGCCGGAAGCTTCCGGCGGCAGCGTGGGGATGCCTTCGCCCGAGCGTGGCACCACAATGGGTTCAGGGATAATAATAGACTGGCCGCAGGAAGGGCAGTCGATCTGCGAGCCGGTGCCGGAACTGTCGACCGCTAACTCCTGCTCACATTTCGGACAGGTAAAAATGACATCCATAAGCGGCCTTTAGGTTGCTGAACTGTGAAAGCAGGATAAGACCCAATTTTCCAAGAAGCCAGCGAAAAATTTTATTCGTATGTCTTCTCGAGCTTCTTGATCCGCGGCCAAACCGGGGAAGATTCGGGAGTCCGGTTTTTAACTTCGGCAAAGAGACGTTTCGCTTCCGAGGGATCATCCCGGCCGATGAGCAGACAATAATCCAGCTCGATCCAGGCTTTCCGTGGATCCTGAATCGCGCGTCCGTAGGACTTCAGCCAGCTTTTCAGGCCAGCCGCGCCCTGGGACTCAGCAGCTTTGAGCGTGGGCTCCAGTTGCTGCGGCATGCCGGACAGGGCTTCGCCGACCACCATTGCCGCGGCACTCTGCTTTTTTTGGGTTTCTTCCTCGTTCTTCACCTTTTCCCAATAAAAGAACAACTCCCAACCGCCGTAGAGCACCGCCAACAGCATTAAAGCTGCGATGAGTTTGGTCATGATTCCTCTACCCGCTCAACCCGCGCGCCGAGTTGCCGCAGTTTGCCGTCGATGTTCTCATAGCCCCGGTCGAGGTGATAGACTCGGTTGACCTGGGTCGTGCCCCGGGCGGCCAGGCCGGCGATGACCAGCGCCGCGGAAGCTCTCAAATCACTGGCCATGACCGGCGCGCCGCTCAATGGCTTGCCACCTTTCACAATCGCACTCGGTCCTTCGATTTCAATGTCGGCGCCCAGACGCGTCAGTTCACTGACGTGCATAAACCGCGATTCAAAGATCCGTTCGGTGATGATGCTTATGCCAGGCGTGAGTGCCATCAGCGCCATCATCTGTGCCTGAGCGTCGGTGGGAAAACCGGAATAGGGCAGGGTGGTGATGTCCACCGGCTTTAATCGGCCGTTTCGGCTAACCTTGAGGCTGGCTCCTTCGCGCTCTACCTTCACCCCGGCGTCGTGCAATTTGTCGAGCACTGCATGCATGTGCTCCGGCCGCGCCCCGCGCAATGTCACTTCGCCGTTGGTGGCCGCCGCCGCAATTGCGTACGTCGCCGCCTCGATCCGGTCGGGGATCACCTCGTGTTCTGCCCCATGTAATTGGTCCACTCCGGTGATGGTGACCGTGGGGCTCCCCGCGCCGGTGATTTTGGCGCCCATCGCGTTCAGAAACTTCACGAGGTCCACGACCTCCGGTTCACACGCGGCGCTCTCGATGACGGTGACGCCTTGCGCCAGCACGGCCGCCATCATTACGTTGGCGGTCCCCAGCACCGTCGAGCCCGCCCGGCCGCCCAGGAAGACAGCCGAGCCTGTCAGCCGTTTGGCGCTCGCTTGCACATAGCCGCTTGCGATGACGATCTTGGCTCCGAGCGCCTGGAACCCCTTTAAATGAAGGTTAATAGGCCGGGCTCCAATGACACACCCGCCCGGCAGGGACACGGTGGCTTTGTGCAGCCTGCCGAGCAGCGGACCCATGATGCAAATGGAGCCTCGCATCTTTCGAATCAGGTCGTAATCTCCGGCTCCCTTGATTTTCTTCGCTTGAATGCGGGCGGTCGCCTTGTGCAGGCGCACTTCAGCGCCCAACCAGGACAGGATCTGCGCCATGAACCGGACGTCGCTCAGGTCCGGCACATTATGAATAACGCAGGGTTCTCGGGTGAGCAGGGTGGCTGCCATGATCGGCAGCACGGCATTCTTGGCGCCGCTAATGGTGACTTCTCCGCGCAAGGGCACGCCGCCTTTGATGAGCAAACTATCCATGGAACGTTTTGTTGGAATCGGCAGCGCTAAACTATTTTGCGCGCCATCAAGATTCTCGGTCGCTGAGTGTAGTCGTTCACGATCTGCTCGACAACCCAGTTTTCGCCCTGAAACAGATTCGCCACCGGTTGCTCCTGGCCGTCACCAAATTCCATCATGATTTTGCCCCCGGATTTGAGCAGCGGCCCCGCTTCACTCGCCAGGTGGCGATAGAACTCCAGACCGTCAAAACCACCATCCAGCGCGCGGCGCGGATCGTACTCACGCACCTCCCGCTGAAGGCCGGCAATTTCCGCGCTGGGAATGTACGGCGGGTTGGCGGCCACGAGATCAAAAACAGCGCCCTTCGGCACGGCGGGTAACCCGTCGCCGAGCACAAAGCGAATGCGTCCGCTCACGCCATGCCGATCCGCGTTGATTTTAGCCATCTCCAGCGCCTCAGGTGCAATGTCCAGGGCGATGATGTTCGCTTCAGGACATTTTACTGCCAGCGCGACCGCAACGCACCCGCTGCCGGTCCCGAAGTCCAGAGCGGCGGGCCCTGGTCTGGGTTCACTCTGTTTCGGCGTGCTCGCGTTTGCGTCGCAATCTCCCGTGGCGCTTTCCAGGATCGAGCGCTGGTTCAAGAATATCCAGCCGTGCTCGGCGAGCAGTTCCGTTTCCGGGCGCGGAATCAGCACACTTCGATCCACGGCTATATCCAAGCCGCAAAAGGACGTCGAACCGAGGATGTGTTGGAGCGGTTCACGCTCGCCTCGGCGGATAATCAGTTGGCGCAAGGTGTCTCGCTCGACAGGGGTGAGCGCGCGTTCGAAGTTCAGATACAACTGCATCCGCGGCAATTGGAGCACGTGAGCTAACAGAAGTTCCGCGTGCAGGCGCGGCGCGTCAACGCCCTTCTTCGCTAAAAAGTCGGTGCTGCGCTGGATCACTTCCAAGACCGTCACCGAGGAAGCATAAACGGCCAAGCCGCCGTTCAAAGTCAAAACCGCTGCAGGCTCCGATGTGCGGCCGGTTGGTCTACGGTTGCTTCCCGTCTTGCCCTTCGGGAGGATGCTCCAGCGGGGCCAGGCGTTTAATTTCGGCCAGAAGTTCGGCGGGCCGAAAGGGTTTGGCAAGAAAAGCCGACGCGCCGGAAAATTCGGATTCCATGTGAGTCATGCGATCGACGCTGACGGTGACGACGATCACCGGGATGTGCTTGGTCGAGTCGGTCTCCTTGAGTTGGCGCAGCGCTGCCAGCCCACCCATTTCGGGCATTCGGACGTCCAGCACAATCAGCTGCGGTAGTTCGCGGGTTGCCAACTCGAGTGCCTGGCGCCCATTGTTGGCGTCGAGCAATTGATATCCATTGCGCTCGAGGTAGTGCTTTAACACTCGGTGCATGATCGGATCGTCATCCACTACTAGGATTGTTTGCGCCATAGGTCCCTTTGGCCGATGGTTGCCATGGTCGCAAAGCCAGTGTTCCGTTTCAAGCGCACGTTTGCAGGCCTCGCCGTCACCGTGCGCCGAGCGGAGGCAGGCCAACGCAGGCGACGGCAACCCAACGGCTCACCCTGTGCCCCGGCTCAAACCGGCACGTCAGCCAGATATCTTGTTCCCTGTCCAGTCGGCGGGTTCCGTTGACAAAAGAACGTTTTTCCCTTCAGTCCTTTTGGGTTTTAACCGATACAGTACGGCGCAGCATAAGATCAGCATAACTGTCAACTGGTCGATCGAATATCCAAACGGCACCCGACCTGCTCCATGCGAATGAAACGAACTCTGCCGCCCGGCACCAGGTTGAAAACCAGTGCCGGTTCGGAGCGCTCCGCCCGGTGTCGCCGAAGAACGAGTCCAATCAGGCTGGCCGCCCTCGCAATCTACCTTTTGTGTTCGGTGGAGTCGCTCTACGCCGCGTCGCGTTCGGATCCGGACTACCTGATCGATTCCTGGGAGACCCAGCAGGGGATGCCGGACAACTCGGCGACTGCGATCCTGCAAGCCCCGGACGGCTATCTGTGGATCGGGACGTTCAACGGGTTAG
>JANXQE010000480.1 GCA_025356925.1 Limisphaerales bacterium
GGTTACATCACGGTGGATGCTAGCATTGCCAACTCCAGCACCGGCCCGGTTCGCTCGTGGCCGCCCGCTAGGGCCTTGTGCTCCGTAAGCCAGGCCTTGAGATTCGGCACAATTGGCACCAGCCGGCGCGAATTCGTCTTGGCGATGCTCGCGTCCACCGTGATGTAGCCGTTTTCCAAATCCACCTTTGACCAATCCAGCCGCTCAATCTCTGCGCTCCGCAGACCCGCAAACCCGCCAATCGTCAGAAACGGCACCAGGTTGTCCGGCGCGTTCGCCAGCAAAATGCTCATCTCCTCCGGCGTGAAGATTTCCACTTCCTCATCCTTCACCTTCCAGAGCGGTACCAAATCCATGTCGTTCCAGTCCGTAGGCAGGTATTGCTGTGCCTTCGCGTACGAGAACAACGTCTGAATGCACAGCCGGAAATTGTTCCGAGTCCGATTGGTCACCGGCTTGCGCGGCGCTCGCTTGTTCTTCTTCGAACCCTCCCGGGTCAACTCTTGCAGCCAGGTCCTAATCTCAAAACCCCTGATGGTAGCAATCGCGCGCCGGAACTCCCGTGCGAACTTGCCGCAGCGCGATTCCAAGTCCTGAATGTAACGTTCGCTGCAACCCTCGGCCCGCTTCGCCTTAATCATCTCATCCAGCACCACTCTGACCTGCTTCGGCTGCACATTCATCACCTTCTTCGACACGAAGTACCGGACCGCGTCCATAATCGCACCGCCCTTGAGCAAATCCTTCGCCTCGCGCCATTCGGCCATGGCGGTATCGAGCGACAACGCGTAACCCTGGATTGTGTTTCTCGCCCGCACATATTCCAGGCACTCCGCTCCTGACAACTTGGCCGCCCGCGTCTCGCCGTTCGACAAGTTGTTGACCTGCGAATTCGCGTGAATCTCAGCCAATCCAGCATCGGCAAACGCCTTCCGTTTCCTGCCAGGGCCCTCGTACCAAACAACCGTGTACGCGTCACAACCATTCGTGGGAGTTTTATAGATAGTGGCCTTAGTCTGGCCGACACGAATAACCTTAGGGAATTCCGCCTTCTTTCTGCTCATGTCCCAAGGTTGTCAGGAAACTGTCAGGAAGAGAAGCGAAATCATGAAAAAAGGCCAGAAAACAATGGCGGGAGCGGCGGGGCTCGAACCTAGTGGGCAAGATCTATACAACTATCTAATCCGCTGGTATTTAGATAGATCGATAGAAATGCCGAAATCGCAGAAAACGCATATTTACGTGACGGTAGAGAAGCCATGCATGGAGATGCGCTCCGCAACGTGGATCCGGGATCTGGGAAGGCCGAAGGACAATGTGGAGGGGGCGGTTGTTTGAGGCTGTCGGTGAACCCCTCGGCCCCGTTGAGCCGCTCATCTCGCCTCATCCAGGCTTGATCCCGAAACCGGCTTGAAGGAAGTGGTGGTCGGTGGTTAGGGCTTCGCGAAGCTTTAGCTCGCGCATGAGGATGAAACTGGTGCAGTCGGTGAACGAAAAGTCTTTGTCACGGTAGCGGAAAAACAGTTCGCGAGCCTTGTCCGCTCGGGCAGGACCAACGTACTCCCAACGCACACGCGAACTGCTGTTCACCTGCTGCCACCAGGTTTCAGCAGAGTCGATTCCCAAACGGATCCGCAGCAGGGTAAGCGTCTCGTCCGCCACATAATCGCTCGTGACGAAGAGTCCTCCCTTCTCGAGCCATGCGTCCCGAACCGCCACGGCTGGACTATGGGCCAAGTCGGACCCGTCCGCGCAGGCCATCCAACCCGCAGTGTCCACGAAGAGCAGTCTCATCGGCCATAAAGCAAGGCGTCGTGATCCGCCGCGGAGCGCCCGTCAACCGACCGGCCTAGCGGCTTGGCGCGATATAACGGATCTTCCGCCACCTCGCCCGCCGGAGATTCCGACGCGTCAACCGGAACCAGTTGGAAGGCGGGGCGGCTTCGGTAGAGCACCGTGAACCGCATGCCGCGGCGCACCTTTTGCACCACCTGCGGCAAGGTGGACCGAAGCTCTTTTGCGTTAATGACCGTGTTCATAACAAGGTCATCTTAAGTTGAACCTAGTGGGCTGTCAAGAAGACGTCGGGAAGCCACTCCCGAGGAACTATTATAGCAAAAGAAATGGCGGGAGCGGCGGGGCTCGAACCCGTAACCTCTGCCGTGACAGGGCAGCGCTCTAACCAATTGAGCTACGCCCCCGCGTGGGGCAGCAGAACCTATGAAATGGAAGGTGGGTCGTCAAGTGGAACTGCTGGGAATGTTCGGGCAGCAGACGCCAAGGAGGTGGGGGTGGGGAACCCCGCTGAAGAAACGTACTGCCACCCGAACGGGATTAGCGTACTTTAGGCGAGGTGGCTCTGTCAACTGATTATTGGACCTGGCGATCGCGCCGCGCACCTCCCGACCCCGCCCTCTGCGCGCGGGCGTGCCCGCCCGCAGCGACTCTCGGTGCCACACGGGGCCGAGGGCAAAATTTGGTTCGCGGCGCCAACGTCCGCCGGCTAGGGCTGCGGACTGCATCCGGCTCCAGCTCGAGGGCGCCCTCGAACGGGGCTGGCACGGCCGGTCGCCGCGATTCCGAGTCGAAAGCGTCGGGGGACAAGCTGTTCCCGCCCCCAACGCGGAGCTTGAGGCAGCCCGGCCGGCTCTCCCGTGCGCGCGTCTGGCGTTGCCAAGCCACGGGGCACTGCCTAAGATGGCTTTGTTCCGGTACCGGCTCAAACATTGGTTTCCATGCCTGAGTATAAGGTAAAGTTCGAGGTCTTCGAAGGCCCGCTCGATTTGCTCCTTTATCTGATCAAGAAGGAGGAGGTTGACATTTATGAAGTCAATCTCACGCGGCTGGCTACCCAGTTCATCGAGTATATCGAGACGATGCGCCTGATGGATCTTGAGGTCGCCGGCGAGTTCCTGGTCATGGCGGCCACGCTGATGTACATCAAGAGCCGCGAACTGCTCCCGGTGGACCAGCAGGTCCAGGTCGAGGGCGAGGAAGACGGTGATGATCCTCGCTGGGAACTCATCCGGCAGTTGGTCGAATACAAAAAATTCAAAGATGCGGCGGCGCAGTTGGGCGTTCTTGAGGCCCGCCAGGAAGATGTTTTCCCCCGTGTCCCGGTAAAACTGGAGTTTGAAGCGGAAGCCCCGAAACGCAACGAGGCTTCAATTTTCGACCTACTCAACGCCGTCAGCACGGTATTACAGCGGTTCAATCGGCCCTCCGATCAGCGCGATATCTTTGAGGATAAATGGTCGGTCAGCGAGAAAATTGATCACCTGATGCGAGCCATCAGCGAGCAGTCGCGGTTAAAATTTTCCGACCTGTTCGCGGGGGTCACCAGCCGGTCGGAAGTTGTGGTGACGTTTTTGGCGCTGTTGGAGCTGATTCGGCTCAAACAATTGGTGGCGGTGCAGGGTGAGGCGTTTGGCGAAATCGAAATTTGCCGGCCGCCGCCGATTTCCAAAGCGCCCGACATTCTCGCTGGCGCGCCCGTTGCTGAGCCACCCCAGCCCTTCCAGGGCGCTGAATGAGAATTTGAAATAATGGACCTGAAATTTATTTTGGAAGCAATTTTGTTCTCGGCGCAAAAGCCGTTGAGCCTGAAGGAACTGCGGGACGTGTTTTCGTCCGCGGTCGAACATGCCGAAGGAAACGAAACCGTGCGCGGGCTTAAGAAGGTCAAAGAGGAACAACTGACCGCGGCGCTGGAGGCCCTGGCCAAAGACCATGACGCGGCCAATCGCAGTTACCGATTGGTCTGTGTGGCCGGTTCGTGGCAGTTCGTCACACAGCCGGACTATGCTCCGTGGCTCAAAGCGTTGGTAGGCCATAAAGCGCGGCCGCCACGCCTTTCCCAGCCAGGGTTGGAAACCCTGGCCATTATCGCTTACCGACAACCGCTGACTCGAGCCGAGATCGAGCAGGTGCGCGGCGTGGCGGTCGATGGCGTGATGCAAACGTTAGTCGAGCGCGGATTGGTCGAACAACTGGGCCGGGCCGAAGTCATCGGCCGCCCGATGACCTACGGCACCACCGCTGTGTTTCTCGAGTATTTTGGATTGCGCAGCCTCGATGACTTGCCCGCCGCCGACGAGTTGCGACGGATACCGATCCAAAAACCCGAATCCCTCGCCACGGTCGACCCGGGGCTCGCGACCGCGCCGCCGGAACAACTGATTCAGCCCACAGATGCTCCGCCGGCCAAAGCGGAAACCCCCGCCCAGGCTTCACCGTCGGACTCGGCCAGCACCACGGAACCTGGTTCGTCATCCTGAGTCCCGCGCCACCGCTCTTTGCCGAAGCCGGCCACCCAGCATGAACATCCCCGAACATAGAAAAGCAATCGACACGATCGACGCGCAACTGGTCAAGCGGCTCAATGAGCGGACCCAGCACGTTCTGGCCATCGGCGAGATCAAGATGAAAGCGGGCGAAGAGATCTATGCGCCGCATCGGGAGCGCGCCGTCCTAACCCGCCTCTTTCGGCTCAACCAGGGCCCGATCACCAACGAATCCCTTCAGGCCATTTACCGGGAGATCATGTCCAGCGCGCTGTCGCTGGAAAAATCGATGAAAATCGCCTACCTGGGACCGGAGGCGACGTTTACCCACCAGGCCGCGATCCGGCGGTTCGGCTCGAGCCTGAAATACTCGTCGCAAAAAACGATCGCCGATGTGTTTACCGAGGTCAGCAAAAACCGAGCGGATTACGGGGTAGTCCCGGTGGAGAACTCGACCGAAGGCGTGGTGACCCACACGCTCGATATGTTCGTTGAGAGTGACTTGAAGATCGTCGCGCAGATCGTTTTGCCAGTGCAACATTGTCTCTTGGGGAACTGCTCGCGTTCACAGATAAAAAAGCTCTTCGGCCATCCCCAATCGCTTGGACAATGTCGCGGCTGGATTCAAAACAACCTGCCGAAAGTGGAGATCATCGAAACGTCTTCCAACGCGCGTTCGGCTGAATTCGCCGCTAAAGAAAAGAACACCGCCGCCATCGCCGGCATCCTCGCGGCGGAGAAGTATGGCCTCGACGTCCTGGAATACGATATCCAGGATAATGCCACCAACGCGACGCGCTTCCTAGTGTTGGGACGACAGTGCAGCCCGCCCACCGGGCATGATCGGACCAGCATCATGGTGAGTGTCACCGATAAGGTTGGCGCGTTGCACAGCGCGCTGGCTGCCTTTCGACGCTACCGCATCAACATGACCAAGATCGAGTCGCGCCCGAGCAAACGCAAAGCCTGGGAATATTTTTTCTTCATCGACTGCGACGGGCATGTGCGAGACCGGAAAGTCGAAAACGCGTTGCGACAGCTCGGTGAGCATTGCAATTTCGTCAAAGTCCTGGGCTCGTTTCCGAACGCCGAGTAGAAGACTGCGCTGGTGCGCGGACTTTCCAGTCCGCAGCAACCTCCGGGCACGGTCGCATGGACGGAACGTTGCGCGGTTGGCCGACTTCCCCATTTTTGCTGGCGACACCGCATATCCTTCGCGCCGTGGCCTACGGGTTTCCGGTTGAAAGAGTCGCTGTTTCTCCGCATGCTCGAGCTGTGAGCCACTTGGCCTTGGCCAGGAAAGTTTTTGATATCGAGCTGGCTGCCCTCAAGGCGGTGCGCGCTCAGTTGGACGGCGCGTTCGACCAAGCCGTCGAGTTGCTCGTCGCCACACTGCGCGGCCGCGGCAAGATCATCGTCGTGGGTATCGGCAAATCCGGCAATGTCGGTCAAAAGATTTCCGCGACACTGACGAGCACCGGCTCGACGAGCGTCGTTTTGAACCCAGTCGATGCGCTGCACGGCGATTTGGGAATCGTTAACGATGGCGATGTGGTGCTGGCTTTGAGCTATTCGGGTGAATCTGAGGAGTTGCTGAACCTGCTGCCGGCACTTAAGCGGTTTTCGGTAAAAATCATCGCCTTGACCGGGTCTGTGAAGTCATCCCTGGCGCGGCACTCGGACCTGGCTTTGAACGTGCGCGTGCCTAAAGAAGCCTGCCCGTTCAACCTGGCACCCACCTCCAGCACGACGGCCATGGTTGTGCTGGGGGATGCGCTGGCGATGGCCGTGCTCCAGGCGCGCGGCTTCAAACAAAAGGACTTTGCTAAGTTCCATCCTTCGGGGGCAATCGGCCGGGCGATGCTGGCGCGTGTTCAGGATATTATGAGGACCGGGACTCGCAATGCAGTGGCCGAGCAGGGGTTGACAGTGAAGGAGGCACTGATGGTGATGACCCGAGCCAAGAGCGGCAGCCTGAGCGTCGTCAACGCGCGAGGAAAGCTAGTTGGCATTTTCACTGACGGCGATTTCCGGCGGCGCATCGCCAGCAAAGGCAACCTCCTCGATCAAACCCTCCGTCAGGTGATGACTCGCAACCCGGTCTGCGTTCGCGCTGACGCGTTGGCCGCCGAAGCCCTGAAAATTTTCAACGAGCGCGATATCGACGATCTCATCGTTGTGAACGCCCAGCGCTGCCCGGTGGGCCTCGTGGACTCGCAAGATTTGCCGAAGCTCAAGCTCATGTAACTTGAGCCTGAGAATATGCGGAAGAAAATCCGATCCTGAACGCCTGAATGTCCCTAACCGGCCTCTCACCCTTAATCTCAATTACATTCATCTCGACTCTATGCGATTGTTAATACAAATCTCTCCGATAATCGCCGCCTTGGCGACCCTGTGCGGGGTCCCTGCGGCACAATCGGCTGAAACCCCTTCTTCACAAATGCAGACCGCCAGCGAGTTCCAGTTTCACAAGGTTCTGAACGCTTCCCTAAAGTATTTGTTGTTCGAACCCAAGGGCTATGACGCCAGTTCCTCAAAGCGCTGGCCGCTGCTGCTCTTTCTGCACGGGGCCGGCGAGCGCGGTAATGACGTTTGGAAAGTAGGCACGCACGGTCCGCCCAAAAACGTCTCCCAGAACCCAGACTTCCCATTCATCGTTGTTTCTCCGCAATGTCCTGAGGGCGAGATTTGGTCCGACGACCTTTTGCTCGGCCTCCTCGATGATGTCGTGGCCAACCTCAGGGTGGACCCCAGGCGCGTCTACTTGACGGGCTTGAGTATGGGCGGTTATGGCACGTGGAACCTCGGACTGACCCACCCGGAGCGCTTTGCCGCGATTGCTCCCATTTGTGGAGGTGGCGAACTCATCAGTGTTTTGCTCGCGAGCGGACATCGGGCCGACGACCTGAAATCGCTCGGCGTGTGGGCTTTTCATGGCGGCAAGGATCCGGTCGTACCGACTGAGGAATCCCAACGGATGGTAGACATACTGAAAAAGAATGGCGTCCAGGACGTCAAACTTACGGTATACCCCGATGCTGGGCACGATTGCTGGACTGAGGCCTACAGCAACCCCGCGCTCTATGAATGGCTGCTAACCCACGAACGGAAGCTGTGAGAAAAGAAGGAGGCCGGCGGCTGCCAATTCCCGGTTGCACGGCGTGATTTTTGCCACCGGCCCCAACTTCACAATCAACCACAACAAACTGTAGCTGCTTGCTACACCTTCTTTTACCTCTTTCAGTTGACCTGGGCACTGTGCGTTTCAGCGCACACCCTGTGCGTTCCTTGGCACAGGCATAGGATCGCTCGATTTCGCCTGATCCCAGCATCGCCTTTGGGCTGGGCACATCGCTCGTTAAGCATTACCTTATCAAGCCGGCACGGGCATGCATCTCCAAGCTGTACTTCGGCGCATCTTTCCTCGTGGTCCAGGTTGGTCCGTCATGTTGCTGTGTCTGGTCCTTGAGGGGCGCGGGGCGCCGGTGTTCACCATACAACCCTCCGGAAACGAAGGCTTTGATGTCCTTGCCGATGGTAATCTCATCGCTCCGATTCGCTTGGCCGCCGAGGGGGCTATTCAGGCGGCCAGTGTATTGACCAACACATCGGGGATACAGCTCTCGGGGCTGCACACAATCCCCCAGCTCGCTTTACCTTTCCCAAATGCGTGATGGGGATGTCATCACCCTTGGCAAACTTCCGAGCATTGTTCCGGTCCTATCCTTTGACACCTCTCTGGTGTTCAGTGAAACCAATGCCCAACCAAGGACCAACGGGTTTTTCACCACGCTTCCGCTGAAAGGGGACCGCCTGCTGCCTCAGGACTGGGCCGACCTGACCTCGTTTGCGGGGCTCATACCGGGCGAACGCTGGGACTATGGTGTCCCTTACTGGCAAGGATTACACGCGGTGACCAATGATATTGCCATCGAGGCGGCCGGCGCCACTATGGTGTTGGTGGCGTACTCGCCTCCCCCGGCTGAAGCTCTGACGCGCTCGCCCATCCTCGGTTTGGACGACGGCACGCTGGAGCCATTGAGTGGCTATCCCGTGCTGGCCTGGCGTGCCTGGCCGATCATTTTCGACCAACAGGTGCTGCTGGATTATGTGGTGTTGCCAGTCAGCCGCTCGCTCAGCAACTTAAACCCTAACGGCACCGAGGTTATGGCTGTTACCGCGTTCAACGGCGGTCCGAGTGATTGGCAACCAGTTCAGAATATTCTCCGAAATGCCTCCGCGACGTTCGTTCAGGATGAATCTCAGGCGATGGAACTGCTCGCGCTTCACCAACGCTATGCGCAATTGCCATCTGGCCGGATAGCGTTGCTGCCCATGAGCACCGTCGGAGCTGGGGCAAATTATGCCGCGGCGACAGGGCTGCGTGAGAAATGGGACGTTCTCACGGAACTCCAGTTCGTAGATACCAACCGGTTCAATGCTGGCCGCTATCCGCTCGCCTTTTACCTGGGAGGCGAGACCTACGTCAAAACGGTTCTATCCAATGGAGATGGCAAAGCGGCGGTTACGAATTACCTGGCAGGTGGTGGAACTCTGGTGGTGCTGGCGAGTGGACCCTTCCCCTTTTATTACGGATACGGTCCGGCTGATCAACCGGGTCCGCCGGATCCTTTGTTGCCCAGCTTGGGAATGCCCTTCCAGGGATTCGAGCAAGCACCGCCGGGAATATTCATGCAACGTTATCTCGACCAGACGATCCTTCAGTCTGTCCCCCCACAGTTCGCCTTTCCTCCAGGGGACCCTCGGCTTCGCGCCATCACCGGCTCGGCCGTCAATTCGGCCAACCGATATGTCCCCTTTCTCAAGGCAGTCGATGCGACCGAAAACTATTACGGTGATCCCGCGGTTTTCATCGCCTTTGGCACCGGACCGGCGAAAGGTGGCAAGGTGCTTTACGTGTGGGACACGCTGCTGGCCGGCCCGCAGGG
>JANXQE010000493.1 GCA_025356925.1 Limisphaerales bacterium
CGCCAAGGCCAATCCCGTCGGTCGACCGCCGGTGGAGCCGGAACTTGAAAAACTCGTCATCAAATTGATCACCGAAAACCCAACTTGGGGCAGCAACCGCATCGTCGGGGCCTTGGACAATCTGGGATTTAAGGTGAGCGACTCGACCGTCGACAACATCCGCCGCCGCAACGGATTTGATCCCGCTCCGGTCCGCGGCAAGAACAGCACCTGGCGCCGGTTTCTCCGTCATGTATGCTTCCTTCTTGACGGCGTTTTGCCACCCACACATGCTCGATAAAAACGAATCGCCACAGGCTTTTATGTTGCAGCGAAGATTATTATTGCCAGCGGTCCTTGCGGGCTCTCGCACGGCAACCAAAAGCAGTTGAACACGTAAACAGGAAGAGAATATCCGGCCGCGTTTCGCCGGTGCTCAGCGAGGGTTCTTTGCTTCCTTGACCAACTCCAAGACCAATCTGGTCGCCCCGGCGAGCGACGAGTAGCGGTGGATGCCATTCTCCTTGGCCCATTGTCGCATCAACCCGATGCACACTGCCGTTCCGTTCTTGGGGTGAATGGTTGCGAAGTAGTCTCTTGCCGGTTGTTCACTAGAACTATGTCTATGTTGCACGTTCAACGTGATGCCCTGGCCGGCTTTGCCTGTCTGACTGCGGGCAGCCATACCGGCAATTTTCTGCGCAAACGTTGGAGATTCGTCGGAAATGCGCCTGACCTCGTCGTCACTGAACGTGATAATAAGCATGATGGTTAAACCGTTCCTTTCTCTGCAGCGTCGCAAGTGGGTTGTTCTTCTTGCCCTCGGGTCCGCACCTCACGCTCCGGCGTCGTCATTGGGCTCTGGTGATCCCCGCGCACAAGTCGAGAGCATAGATCGCTAATCCCGAGGCGCAAAGTGATTTGATGTATTAGCCAACTCGATCGGTTGCTCCTGGCTTATTGATGCCGCCCGGGTCAAACGGCGGCAAGCGATTGTAGGGAGACGATGCTGGCGATGATCCGCTTATTGATGGCAGTGATACGCTGGCGGGTTTCGGTGATCCGAAAGCAATCGGAGAAATCAATCGGCTGGCCGAAGATTACAATCGGGCGGCGGAAGATGCTGCGGGGCAGCCAGCGCCACAGTCCCGTGGTTTTGGGTCCTCCTTTGCTGAAAATCCGTTCGATGCCGTGATGATACACCGGTATGACGGTTATCGGAGATTGAGTATGCGCGATCGCGTACGCGGGGCCGTTTTTGATGACGGAAAGGTCATCACTGCGGGTTCCTTGATAGAAGATGAGGAGATTGTTGCGTTCCAGAAAACCGACGTATTTGCGCATCAGCCAAGGATGATCGCGCCGTTCAACCGGGACGGTGCGCAGGAGAGTAAACAGGATCTTAGAAAACCTGGTACAGAAGAAATTTTCCCGTGCGGCGAAATTGACGAAAGGGAGGGATGGGTAAACAATATTCTGCGGAAAATAGGCGGCCACAGCGATGAGAAACGAATCGTACATGGTGGTATGGTTCGAAACGAAGAGCACCCGTTCCCCACGCTGGGGGATATTTTTCCGTCCCCGAACGCAGGTAAAATTGAACGGGAAGCGGAAGAACAAAAAGGAGACAAACGCGGCGGAGACCATGGCCACGTAGGATGCCCAGATCCTCAAACGCGCAAGTATTCTTGTCAGCAGCATGATTTCTGTTCTTTGCGCTACGGGGTATGCCTCCGCCAGTCGATGGGCCATCTGGCATCGATTCCCCACATTTCAGATACCAGCTAATCCTTGCTGGGTTCAAGAAGTATCTCGTTTCTGGTCGGGAGTTTCGCCGAGGAACCATTCGAAGCCCTTTCACTGGGCCGCGTATTGGTGGCTCTTGTTATTTCCAGCACACGACGATCGGTCGCCTGCCAGCTTATGGAGCGGCGTCCGCTAGGCGGGTTAAGATCATCGGTGGTTTGTGCTGATGAAGCGATTCGACTGAGGCATCCAGAGCACTATCGGGCCAAGACATTGCAGCAGGCTGCAGCGGTCAGTCCGGCCCCATCAGTCGATGCCTAAGCTCTTGCGCACATGGCGCGGACGGCATCCAATGGAGTTGAGGGTTGGGAGAGGTATCGGTTGTTGGTGAAGAAGTGGCGGCAAGAATTGCGGGCGAAGCTGTGTACTGACAGGCTTCGTGGGACTCTCGCTCGCTAAATTGTCAATTTTTTTCCATCAAAGCGCTGCCCGTTGAACCCCGGGGAGAGCCGCTTCCTGAACGCGTTGCTTCCGTTCGCCACCGCTCATGCCGCGGTACGTTAGCGGGAGCTCGACGTTCTCGAACACCGTCAGGTCACCGATGAGATTAAAGCTTTGGAAGATAAAACCGACTTCGCGGTTTCGGATCCGTGCGCGCTCTGCGGGACTCAGGTTTGATACCGGTTGATCGTTTAATGAATAATAGCCTTCCGTAGGCGAATCCAACAAACCGACGATCGAGAGCAAGGTCGATTTACCGCAGCCCGAAGGTCCGCCAATCGAGATGTACTCGCCCCGGTTCACTTCGAGGTGGACACCCGCCAGCGCGACTGTTTCGACCTCATCGGTCAGGAAGACCTTTTTGACGCCCTCCAATCGGAGCAGCGGCGCTTCGGATGCACTCATAATGTTTGCGATGTTCCCCAATCGAGCCATAACCAACAACCCGGCCCGGGCTTGTCCATCCATTTAGACGAACGTTCGAGCAGTCGGTTAGGTTCGGAAAAGATTTTGATTCACTCGCTTTTTCCGCAACCAATGGATAAACACCGAGCTGCACAAATTTGTTTCAGCAATCCTCCAATGGTCACCCTGACAATTGCATCATTTCCCTTTCTGGACGTGAATGCTTCCGTTGACCGTCTTGGACTGGGTCGCGGGACCGCCGCCGTTGATGCTGCGGACGACGCCTGTATCGAGGACTATGCGGTACTTACTGCCTACTTTCCGACCATCCTCCGCTGCTGGTTGCGCGGATTACCGGCACCTCGGCAAGCTAGCAGAATATCACCTTCGTTGTTTTATCGATAATCTGCGGCTTGCACTTGAAGCGCCACCTCACGAGCTGGGACGATGGATTAGACTCGTTGGAAACGGAAGCTGCGTGCGATCAGCGACGCCATCCTCCGTTGCGAGGGCGAATTCACGGGTGTAATCCTCCACGGAACGTGGTGGCGGGATATCGAGGAAAAAAACCTCAAAATTGCAAGGCCGACTCAAAAGCGTAAAAGCCGTTCCAGTCGTTCGCGAACGGCCTCAGTCGGCGAGTTTGAGCTGGGCCCTCCGCACGCAAAAATAGTCGTCCCAGGAAAAGACCAGGTAGAGCGTTCTTCCGTCTGTGCTCATCCATTTGGTGGGAAAACTGGCGGAGTCGCCGGGGCCGACGTCCCATTGCTTGGTGAAGAAGGCAGTTGTCCAAGGGCCCCAGGGAGTGGGAGCGTCATAAATGCCCAAACCTCCGGCGAACCGGGTGTCCATTATTCCGGCTTGGTCGCGGGAGGCCGCAGTAGGGATCGGTTGGACCAGCAAGAAACGCTTCAACGCAGGGGAGTAGGAAATGCCGACGCGATAGCACCGGCCGGGAGCCGAGAAGACGGCACCTCTACGCGCAAGGTCCGGGCTCCAGGCGGCCTGGTCAGCATGCAGGCCGGTCAGAAACTCATAGGAGGCGCGCTGGCAAATATTCGTCTTGGGCACCCGGGCAAGAACCAGACGATCGACGACCCCGTAAGCCGAGTCGTTATCGGGTGAATAGATGTAAACGAATTGGTCGCGCGCGCCGGCATAGTTGCGCCCGAAGTTCAGGAAGGTGGGACAGCCAAAGCTCTCGGTGAATTTCCAATCGGCCCAACTCCAGGTCGCGCCATGGTCCTTCGACCAGGCCAGTTGGGAATTGGTGGCGTTACGCGCCCAGAGGTACAGCACGGAGTTAACGCAGAGCAAGCCGCTGGCTTTGCGGCCCTTTTGACCCCCACCACGCTGCTCCAGCGATGGAGCGCGGAGGTTCTCGCCGAAAAAAGTGGAGGGCGTTCCGGTGACCTTCGCGAACCCAAGACTGAGTTTCTCCGGGACAAACGGCTCGAAGCCGCTGCCGTCGCCGTAGGCGGTATAAAGCGCGTCGTCGTCTGCCCAAGTCATTGGCCAGTTGTCGCTGTCATGGGCCTTGCGGATTATGGTTTCCTTTGGCGCCCAGTCGATCTGCCGAATCACCTGACTGGGTGGATACGGAGCCGAGACTTGCACGAGCTGTGCAAGGATCGTACTGCCGGTTGAGGCAAGGATGGCCAAGGAACCAAACCACATCCGCCTTGCGGCGACCATCGCCACCTCTCCGTTCATCGTCACGGGTGAACTGTGCCTGCTGCGCACCCGCTTGTCTTGGACATTCGTCCCAATCTTTTGACTTTAGAGCGGCAGGAGCCTTGGCAAGGCATATCAAAAAGGTCCAAAAGATTGGGCCATGGTCAAAAACTTCGGCGCCAACGGTGCAAGACAACGATGTGCCCTGCGAGTAGTCTTCGAAGCATGAACACGGCGCAATTAAGGAAAATGCTTCTTAAAAGGGGTACATTGGTTATGAGAATATGCTGCGAGGGCGCAATGCGTTTGGCCTTGCTCTTGCATCCAGTTCAGCGGAGCTGCCCTCCTGGAAGCCTGACTAAGCCATGGTTCAGTGCAAGGAAGCGAACGTACTCTGTTACGGCCTGCGTCGTGATGTATGTGTTCGCGGCAAGCGCTGGGCTGGCTCAAACCAACTCATCAACCTGGGATTGGACAATTGCGTCGCCAGACAGCCAGGGCATGTCCAGCCAAAAGCTCGATGCCATGATGGAGGCCCTTGCGGCACGGAGCACATCGGGGCTGCTGGTCATTCGCAACGACAAGATCGTTCGCGAGTGGTATGCGCCGGGCGCTGGCCCCACCAACCTGCACGGCACCGCCTCTATGGCCAAGGCGATTGTCGGGGGAGTTGCGCTGGCGGTAGCCATTACCGACGGAAGGGCCGCCCTGGATGACAAGGCCGCCAAATTCATCCCGCAATGGCAAAACGACCCGCGCAAATCGCGCATCACCTTCCGGCAACTCGGCTCGCACACTTCTGGCCTGGCGGACGCCGAAGTCCAGGACCTTCCACACGAGAAGCTCTCGGGGTGGCAGGGAGACTTTTGGAAGCGGCTGAATCCTCCACAGGACCCGTTC
>JANXQE010000501.1 GCA_025356925.1 Limisphaerales bacterium
GCCTGGTCACCTGGTACATCCTATGGCAGCACGAACAGAAGCAAATCGATGCGGGAATCGCGTTGTCCCAGGTGGCGGCCAGCCAATTAGACGCACCGGGGGCCCGGCCGGAAGCGGCGGACGCCTACCTGAAGGTTGCCAAACAGTACCCGAGCTCGGTGGCCGGCGCTCGGGCGTTGCTGCTCGCGGGCGGCAGTTTGTTTACCGAAGGCAAGTATCCGGAAGCCCAGTCGCTCTTTGAGCGCTTCGTTCGTGAATACCAAGGCAGTCCGTTCATGGGTCAGGCCCTGCTAGGCATCGCCTCCGGCCTGGATGCTCAGGGCAAAACCGAGCAAGCCATCAGTGCTTACAAGGATCTGGTCACGCGTCACCCCAACGAAAGCTTTGTGCCGCAAGCCAAATTCGCCCTGGCCCGCCTTTACGAGGCCCAAAACAAGCCTGAACTTGCCCGCGATCTCTATGAGGACATCGAACGATCCGCTCCCTTCACCTCCCTTGGGAACGAGGCGGGGGTTCGGCTCGAAGAGCTGATCGCAAAGAATCCCAAACTGGCTCCCGCGCCTCTGCCGCCGCCAGCGTTAAGCGTTACCAACCTGGCGCCGCTGCTGGAGAAAAAGTAGTCGAACCGCCCATGAAGCTGACGATCATCGGCACGGGCTACGTCGGTCTGGTGACCGGCACTTGTTTCGCGGAGGTGGGGCACCGGGTGATCTGTGTTGATAACGATCCCGACAAAGTAAAGACGCTTCAGCAAGGGGGTATCCCGATCTACGAGCCCCGCCTGGAAGAATTGGTCCGAAGGAACACCGAGGCCGGCCGTTTGAGTTTTACCACCAGCACGGCTGAAGGGGTGGAGAATTCCGACATCGTCTTCATCGCCGTTCCGACGCCGCCATTGGCGGATGGCTCGGTGGATTTAAGCTTCATTGAAAGAGTCGCCCGAGACATTGCGGGCGCCATGACGGCCTACAAGATCGTTGTGGATAAAAGCACGGTCCCGGTCAGGACAGGCGACCAGGTGGCTGAAACCATCAAACGCTACTGCAAGGCCCAGGTGGAGTTTGATGTCGTGAGCAATCCCGAGTTTCTCCGAGAAGGCTTTGCCGTTGAGGATCTGATGAATCCGGATCGGATCGTCATTGGCGTCAGGTCGCAGCGGCCGGTCGCGGCCTTGCGGGAGGTTTATTCACCGTTCAAAGCCCCCGTGATCGTCACCGACATCAATTCCGCCGAACTCATCAAACACGCCTCCAATTCGTTCCTGGCGCTGAAGATCTCGTACATTAACGCGATCGCGGTGCTCTGCGAAGCGACCGGCGCTAACGTGCAGGAAGTGGCCAATGGCATGGGCATGGATGACCGTATTGGCCGACGCTTTCTGGATGCATCGCTAGGTTTCGGTGGTAGCTGCTTTCCGAAGGACCTCAGCGCCTTCATCAAAATTGCCGAACAGGTCGGCTACGATTTTGGTCTCCTCAAAGAGGTTCAGAAGGTCAATACCCAACAGATGAACCGATTCTTGAAAAAGATCGTTGATACGCTGTGGGTTCTGAAGGATAAGAAAATTGCGGTTCTGGGCCTGGCTTTCAAGCAGAACACAGACGACATTCGCATGTCTCCGGCAATCGAGCTTTGCCACCGCCTTCAGAAAGAGGGGGCGATTCTCACTGTTTACGACCCCAAAGCGATGGACAAAGCCCGGTCTGTCCTGAAGGACGTTCGCTTTGCGGAGGACATGAACGCGGTCGCCGAGGGTTGCGACGCTATCGTTATTGCTACGGAATGGGATGAGTTCAAAAAACTGGATCTTGACCGCGTCCGCAAGACCCTGACTCACCCGATCCTCTTTGACGGGCGGAATCTCTTCGATCCCGCCGAAATGGAACGATTGGGCTTCATTTACAAAAGCGTTGGCCGCTGAAATCATCGATGTCGCGGCCGGGTTGGTCTTTCGCCAGGGGGAGCTTCTGATTACCCAAAGGCTGGCCCGAACCCATCTCGGGGGGCTATGGGAATTCCCTGGGGGCAAGCGCGAGCTCAGCGAGACCTTCGAACAATGCCTGGCACGTGAACTGCGCGAAGAGCTGGGAATCCAAATCTCCATCCAGGAACTGATCGAAAGCCTCACCCACACCTATCCGGAGAAAACGGTCCGGCTCAATTTCTACCGCTGCGGCTGGCTAAGCGGCGAACCGCGGGCCCTGGGATGCGCCGACTTCAGATGGATCCGGGCTGGGCAAATCAGGAACTTCCGTTTCCCCCCCGCGGATGAACAACTGTTGGACCGCCTTCAGCAAGATGTTCGACTTTGGGAGTCGAATACCGACTTATCCAGTTAGCCACAGGACGACAAGCACTGCGCTGCAGAGCCGGGTGGCTCGTTTCAGCTGTCCAGTCCAGGTTTATTTCGCCTTCCCGTAAAACTGTTCAACCAACTGCTGGAAATTGTTCTCGCCCACGTTCACGATGCCCATTTCGCGCCGCGCGTTTTCTTCGGAGTCGCTCGCATGCGCGGCATTGACCATGACGGTTTGACCGAATTCCCGGCGAATCGAACCAGTCGGGGCCTTCGAAGGATCGGTCGGTCCAAGTATGTCCCTGATTTTACGCACCGCCTCGACTCCTTCATAGACCAGCGCAATGCACTTTTCCGTCCCTGGCTTCTTCTGGTCTTCGGGCGATGTCTCGGAGGGCGCGCGCCCAGACATGAATTTGACGATATTCTCGAACTGATTGTCGCCAAAGACCGGTCCGAGGACATTCCCGAGCTGTTGCTCTTCCTGCGGCCCGAGCTTGAACCCAAATTCCTTTTCGAGGGTTGCTCTGGCCTTGGAAGCGACCATATCCTTCAGCTTCAAGCGCAGGACTTCGCGCACCGGCCCATAAAAATCCAAGGCCTGGCTTACACTCATCCGGTGAACCTTTACCCCGACAATAAACAGCCCGGTCCGCGAGAAGAAATCGATCATGTTCCCGGGCCTGCCGGTTGGGAAGCGAAAATTCTCAGGCTTAATCAGCACGAGCGTGCGTTGGGCTTTCTCGTTCGGTTGGTAGGCGATTACGTTTCCCAGAACCCCGCCATCTGAATCCGAGTACTGGGCCCAAATGCGCAGTTTGGATTCCGCTTCCTCGGGTGTCGGCGCTGCTAGAACGGCCGGCTCAAAGTATCGCACCTGACCGCCTTCGTCCTGGATTAAGTCACCGTACGTGTCGCGGATGGTCTCGCCTCCGCGCCGCTCCGTGGTGATGTTTCCGACCACCGACCGCGTTTTCCTCACCGCATCCTCTCCCTGGAACAGCAGCATCATCACCCGGCGCTTTCGTCCGGAGGCATCCGGTGAAAAGTTCTGTAGGATGTAGTTGTAAATGAGCTCCTGGATGCGGCGATCCTGGGGATCGTTGGCCGAAATCGTTTCTTCGGAATA
>JANXQE010000512.1 GCA_025356925.1 Limisphaerales bacterium
AAACGGGGTGACCCCGATCCGGCTGGCCGGGCTACTGCGATGGCCTCCGTTTTAGCGTTATAAAGGATTGAACGGGGAAATTCCCTGTTCAGTCCCTTGGTTGATGTGGCCCGGCATCGCCATCGACGCCGGGCCCCATCAACGTAGGGACTGAACAGGGAATTTCCCCGTTCAATCCTTTATAACGCTAAAACGGAGGCCATCGCAGTAGCCGCGCCAGCCGGATCAGGGTCACCCCGTTTGTCACCCCCAGGCGATGTTTTTTGGGTCCTTTGGAGGGCGCTTGGGTCTCATTCCTTCACGAGTTGTCCCCCTGGCCGCGGTCTTTGGGGCTCAGTGGTTCCACGGTGAGGGACTTTGCGTCCCCTGAGATGCTCGGGGCTATGGAGCATGTTCTAAAGCTCTAAAGACGAGTGCCCGTCGACGTGTCAACGCGTCAACGCGTCAACGGCACTTTCGTTCCGGCGTGTACGCCAATGGATCAGTCCATGGTCTATCGCTAACGCGATAGAGCCGGATTGGTTCATCATTCAGAACCAGTCTATGAAAACCCGATTCATCCTGTTCCTTATTCCCCCAAGCAGGGCTTGGTTTCGCGGAAAAGATTAAAACAGACTGCTGCCAAAATAAAGCCGGCGACCACGTCCACGATGTGATGCTGGTAGGTGAGGACAGTTGAAAAACCAATCAGGCAGAACCAAATGTGGCTGGCCACGCGCCTCACACCATTCGTGTGGCGTGCAAATAGATCGGCCAGAATGGTTCGGAAGGTGATGTGCAGCGAAGGAACCAAATTGTAAGGTTGATCGAGGCGGTGGAGAAAATTGAAAATGACGCCCATCCAGCCTGATGCTCGGGGGAACGCCACATCAAATTTCAACGGCAGCGACAGAAAGCAAACACCAGCGATTAGGATAGCGAAGGTGATACGCAGTGCAAATGTGCGCAGTTCTTCGCCACTCCGGCATAGAAACGGGGCAGACACAAAGAATAAGTTGATAGACATATAAGGCACGATCATCACCGGCACGAACGGAATGAGATGTTCCAACGAAAAATACCAAGATCCCACAGTGTCGCGATGAGCGGCAACCCAGTTGCAACTGCCATATACGATTATGAATAGCACCGATAGCGCACCTGAAACGGCGGCGGCCGTGAGATTCGTTGGCCGGTTCATAGCGTGGTGAGTCGCAGTGTGAATCGTTATTTTACCCTGCGTGGCCTCGAGACTTTGGAGACAACCCATTGATCGGATTCCTGGCGGATTTTCTCGAACTCGCCTTCATGCCCTAAGTTCCAAGTCCATCAATGCACCGTCGGCTGGCTTGGTTGACACCCCCGCCTTTGCCTCGGCTCTTTCATTGACCGCCGTGAACTTGAATATTTTAACAGCCGCTCCCACGACCAGCCCAACTTCCAGCAGACCAAGGTATCTTCCCGGACAAAAACGCGGTCCGTGTCCGAACCCGAAGTGAAGCATGTCCCTGGATGTCATTCCTTTCTGGGCGAGAACGTCCCACCGCTTCGGCTCAAATATTTCCGCGGAATAGCCCGTCACTGCCTTCCCCCAAAATTCCTCGCACCGGTTTGCATGCCATACATCGAGGCGGAGTTGAGTGCCCTTTGGCATAAACATTTTTCGATGGTCGGTTGTCTCGATCCAGGTATCCGCCGTAGCCCGGCGCGGGAGAAAATAAAGCGCAGGGGTCAGACGCAACGTCTCTTCCAACACGCGGTTGAGCGTCACCGCCCGCATCAGATTGTCGGGGTCGTAGACACTCATGTCTTTTACCTCCTCATAGATCTGATCCTGGATATCTGGCCGGCGCGACAAATGCGATAACGTCCAACTCGCGAATGAGGTCGTGGCCTCCATTGCGCCGGCCAGAAATACCCGGATGTTGCTGCGGAGTGCCTCGTTCGAGGCGTCGGATTTAAACTGACTCCATAATCCACGCCCCTCAGCGCGACCGGAAGGCAGGTCAAGCCCTGGAGCCGGTGCACGAAGCTTTGCGCACCCTGGCCGCCCAGGGCCAATTAATCCACAACGACGACACCACCATGCGCGTGCAGAACCTGAGCCGCGAGACCCAGGCCGCCGCTGAGGCTTCCGAGCGCACGGGCATCTTCACCACCAGCCTGCTCTCGGAGGTGGAGGGCCATCGCATTGCTCTGTTCGTTACCGGCCACCGTCACGCCGGCGAGAACCTCGATCAGTTGCTGGCCCGTCGCGCCACGGAAGCTCCACCTCCCATCCAGATGTGCGACCCACTCTCGCGCAATCCTTCCAAGGAGTTCCAGACCCTTTTGGCAAATTGCCTGGCCCACGCCAGACGACAGTTCGTGGACATCGCCTCAGACTTCCCGCAGGACTGCCAGCACGTGCTGGAAAGCCTGGGCGAGGTTTACAAATACGACGCGCAAGCCAAGGAGTTGAAGCTCACGCCCCAGGCCCGACTCCGCTTCCACCAGGAGCACAGCCAAAAACCCATGGACGCGCTTCAACAGTGGATGCGCCAGCAGTTGCAACAAAAGCGGGTGGAACCCAACTCCGGGTTGGGCGACGCCTTCAACTACCTGTTCAAACACTGGCCGGCTTTAACCCTGTTCCTGCAGAAAGCCGGG
>JANXQE010000524.1 GCA_025356925.1 Limisphaerales bacterium
CGCATCAGGGCGTCGTCGTCGGGTTCGCGGTCTTGTGTCATCGGCAGCGGGGATTGTCGGCTTGCACCTTGAATCCTCCGGCCGCCTTTGGGTGAGTACGCTCAAAGGCCTGGCCACTTACCAGGCCGGCCGGTGGACTGCGTATTCCCGAGAACAAGGTTGGACCGGTGACTATGCCCGGAGCTTTGCTGAAAACGCCGGAGTGGTTTGCATCACCAGCTTCGACGGTAAAGTCTTCCGTGCGGAAGCCGGTCGCCTGAAAGAACTCCCGGACCCACCGGGCCAAAAAGGCCGCGGCTACTTCGGTCAGGTGGACCGGGCAGGCCACATCTGGGTGGTTCAGGACCATTTTTTCGGTCACTGGAACGGGAACGACTGGATCGCCTCTGAATTGGGCGGGACCGTGACCAATGGCTTCGTTGTGGCGAACCAAGCCCGGGACGGCAGTCTGCTGGTGCTCAACGGGTCGACATTGTTACGCATCGATAACGATCGGGTGTTGGCGCGGACCGATGTGCCCGAGGCGATCAAGGAAGTCTGGCAAATGGATGAGGACCGCGAGGGCCTGATTTGGATCAGCACCATGGAAAACGGCCTGTATCGCTGTTCCCCATCCGGGCTGCTTCGGCACTACACCTCGACGAATGGCCTGGCGTGCGATCCGCTCCGGTGCACCTTCGAGGACCGAGAGCATAACATTTGGGTCGGTACCAGCGGTGCCGGCCTGCAGCGATTTAAGCCGCGCTCTTTCATGGCTTACGACATGGAAACCGGGCTCCCTGAACGCAATGTCCGGGCTGTGATCGAGGAAGCGCCCGGCAAAATGTTGATTGGAACGTATGGAAAAGGGGCCGTCCGTCTGCAGTCCGGGCGTGTGTCGAGAGTGGTGTCCCAGGACGCAACCCCGTCACCGGCCTATGTGCTGAGCCTCTTAGTGGATCACAGCGGCAAGACCTGGCTGGGAACGCTGAGGGGTTTGTACGTCCTGTCCCACCAACTCCTACAGCCGGTGGCTTTGCTTGACAGTGGTGGGGAGAGGATTGCGGCGCTGTTCGAGGATTCGCGAGCAGACATCTGGATTGGCGGCAATCAAACTCTCTCGCGATTTGTTGACGGGCGATTCAAAACATTTCCCACCAATTCTGCGGTCAGTCTGAACGGCATGCGGGCTTTTGCCGAAAACCCAGTGGACCACAGCATTTGGGCCGGGAGCGCGGACGGCCTGTTCCAGTTCCAAAACGACGTTTGGAAGGAGGTTAAGGATGCCCATGGCGAATCTATTGGACCTGTCTTGTGCCTGCATTTCGACCCGGATGGGACGTTGTGGGTCGGCGGTGCAGACGTAGGTGTTTCGAGACTGCGCGGCGGACTATGGGCCAGCGTCGGCGAGGCGCGGGGATTGCCCTCTCGCGATATCACGTGCCTGCTGGACGATGGCTTGGGCTGTTGGTGGATGGCCTCCAACCGCGGAATTATTCGGGCTGCAAAAAAGGATGTTGAAGCGGTCGCAGATGGCACTCGGGCCAGGCTGCCTTGCCAGGTCTTCAACGAAAGCGACGGTCTGCCCGGGGCGGAGTCCCCGCGCGGTTATCAGACCATCGGCGCGAAGGACAGTCAGGGCCGGCTCTGGTTTGCCACGCTCCGGGGCGTTGCGATGGTGGATCCTCGAACCATCCTGATCAACACCAACCCCCCGCCCGTGTCTATCGAGGCCCTGCGGCTTGAGGATTTCTCTAACCAACAAAGAACCATTACCCGGTTCGATACGCAACCGGTGGTCGTGCCCTCGAACACTCGGGAAATCACGGTTCATTTCGGGGCACTGGGGCTCACCGCGCCCGAAAAAATGCGGTTCGCGTACCGGATCGAAGGCGTGGATACAGAATGGAAGGACCTGGAGAACCGGCGTGCTCTGTATTTTTATCCGCCTGCTCCCGGAACCTATTCTGTCCGGATCAAAGCGGCCAACAATGACGGCTTCTGGAACGAGGCTGGCGCTACGCTGGCCTTCACCGTCCAGCCTTCGCTCTGGCAAACATTCTGGTTCCGGTTCCTGGTGCTCGCGACTTTATCGAGCGGCACGGGTATTACGGTGTGGCGCGTGGGCCGCGCCCGGCTGCAGAGCAAGATCGAGCGGCTTGAGCAACAGCGCGCGCTCGAGGAGGAACGCGCCCGGCTAGCCAGCGTGCTCGAGCAAAGCGAGGCCAAACTGCGGCAATCCCAGAAGATGGAAGCCATCGGCCAGCTCGCCGGAGGTGTCGCCCACGATTTTAACAATTTGTTATGCGTTATCCGCGGAAATGCGGATCTGGTCTTAATGGCTCCAGACCAGCTTGGCGAGCAGACCGTGGATTGTCTTAAGCAGATTACGGCCGCGGCCGATCGCGCCGCCAACCTCACACGCCAGTTGCTCGCCTTCGGCCGGAAACAAGTCATGCGGACCGAGCCGCTCAATCTCACTGGCGTGATCGGCAATCTGACCAAAATGCTCAAGCGCATCATTGGCGAGGACATCGAGTTGCGGTGCAACTCAGGCGAGCGGTTGCCTTTCGTCCAGGCGGATGTCGGCATGATCGAGCAAGTCCTGGTCAATCTGGTGGTCAATGCTCGCGATGCCATGCCCCGAGGTGGACAATTGGTGATTGCCACCGAATCCGTCCGGTTCGGGCCCGGCGATACCCAACACAATCCTGAAGCGCACGAAGGGAATTTTGTTTGCTTGAGCGTGAGCGATACCGGGATTGGGATCTCCCCGGATCATCTGCCCCACATTTTTGAGCCCTTCTTCACCACGAAAGGCCCCGGCAAGGGGACCGGCCTGGGCTTGGCCACGGTTTACGGCATCGTCAAACAGCATCAGGGCTGGGTTGAAGTCGTGAGCCAGGTTGGCGTCGGCACGACCTTTAAGATCCTCCTGCCCGCGCTGGAAGTACCCCTGATCTCCGACCCGGCCGAACCCGTGGAAACCAAGCCTCCAGGAGGCAACGAAACCATCCTCGTCGTGGAGGATGACGAAGCGGTTCGATCATTAACGCGGCGACTGCTCGAGGGGTTCGGCTACCGCACCTGGGAGGCCGCCTCTGGCCGCGAGGCCCTCGCGCGCTGGCGCGGTCGCGCGGACGAGATCGACCTGCTCTTGACCGACATGGTTATGCCTGAAGGTGTGACCGGACGGGAGTTGGCGGAACAAATGCGCACGCAGCGCCCGGATCTCAAGGTGCTCTTTATCAGCGGCTACAGCCCGGATGTCGCCGGCAAAGACACCGGATTCATCCATCGTAACGGCTCGCGGTTTCTTCAAAAGCCAGTTCCCCCTCGTGAATTGCTTCAAACGGTGCGGTACTGCCTGGATTCGAATTGACGGGGCGCGGTCACTCTCGACCGCTCGATAGGCGTCGTTTGTTGCGCTTGTTCCCGGCTCGTTTGCTCCCGGCTCGGGCTTTGGGTGCGGCGCCTCCGTCTGAACCTCGCGCCGGAATTGGCCTTGAACTCGCCCGCGCCCGCTCCTATTGTCGGCAGCATGAAACGGATTGGGATTCTTGTGGTGGGATTCGCCCTGGTTGCCGGGCCGGTGCTGCGCGCCCAAGACGCTGCGAGCGAGGAACGGTTCAATAAGTTGGCCGGTCAAATTCAGGATCTGCAAGCAGGACAGGAAGCCCTGGCCAAGCGCTTCGACGCGCTCGGAAAAGAACTCGAGAGCTTGCGCAGCCAGGCGGACAAACCCACGGGTAGCTACGCCAGCGAGGAGGATGTCAAGCGCCTGGCGGAAGCGGTCAAGGAGATCGACCGCAAGCGCCTGGAAGATTACGAAAAGATTCGGATCGAGCTCAAGAACCTCGGTAAGTCGTTGGCTGCACCTGCCCCCACTCGAAAGCCCGCCCCGACGACCATTTCAGACAATTCAACGTCCGAAAAAGCAAACATACCAGACAAAGTTTTCGAGTACACGGTTAAGAAGGGCGACACCCTTTCCATTATCGTGCAGGCCTATCGTGACAAGAACATCAAGGTGACCATGGATCAAATCCTGAAAGCCAACCCCGGGCTCAAACCGGAGAAAATGCGCGTCGGCCAAAAAATCTTCATTCCTCCGCCGCCGTCCTAGGCCCCCCGGGGAGCGCCGGCGTCTCGCGGGCGAGTTGCTGGTTCCCCCGCGGGCTGAGTCGGCAACTCACAGCTTAGGCTGCGGTTAGCTGCTCGGACTTACCGTTATTTTTTGCGCAATTGTGTTTCCCGACCCGGCATAACGGCATAGCCCCGCACGGCGCTTCCCAGAACCAGGCATTGAAACCAACCCGGAATCGTGGTTGATTGGGCGCGATGGCCAAACCCGTCAAGACGCAGTGGGATTTTGGGGAGTTGTTTCCCCCGGAATCGACCGCCACAGCCCGAAAGGTTTTATCCGTTAGCGAGCTAACCTCGCAGGTCCGTCGGCTGCTCGAGAAAGAGGTAGGCCAGGTTTGGGTGATTGGCGAGATCACCAACCTGCGTTCCCAAAGCTCTGGTCATATTTACTTCACCCTCAAGGACAGCACCGCGCAGTTGACCTGCGTGCTGTTCCGAGGCGAAACCCAGATCGACCGCGCGCTCCTGCAGGACGGGCGCAAGGTCACCCTGGGGGGAGCGCTCACCGTGTATGAAGCGCGCGGGCAATACCAGTTGCGGGTAACGACTGTCGAACTTCAAGGGGTGGGCGCGCTTCAGATTGCTTTTGAAAAGCTTAAGCAAAAACTCCAAGCTGAGGGTCTCTTTGCTCAGGAACGGAAGCGACCTCTGCCGCGGTATCCGCAACGAATCGGGCTGGTGACGTCACCCACGGGCGCGGCGATCCGCGACGTGTTCCATGTCATCCAACGGCGTCACCCCGCTCTGGAAATCATCCTGGCGCCCTGTCGGGTGCAAGGAGACGGCGCCGGCGCCGAGATTGCGTCCGCCATCAACCTTTTGAATGAATTCAACGTTCTCTCCATCGGTGGACGAGAGGAGATGGAACGTCGCACCGCGGTTCCCCGCGGCGCCCGGCCGGGAGACACTCCGCCCTCCTATCTGGATCTGATCCTGGTCACCCGGGGAGGGGGCAGCCTGGAAGATCTCTGGGCCTTTAACGAAGAGGTCGTAGCCCGGTCGATCTTTCAATCCGTAGTGCCGATCGTGTCCGCGGTCGGCCATGAGATTGATTTTACGATCAGCGACTTCGTGGCGGATGTTCGTGCGGCCACCCCCAGTGCCGCGGCTGAGATCATCACCGAAGGCATGTTTTCCAGTGCCCAGTTTGTGTCGGAGGTGAGCGCGCGTATTCGGCAGCTTGCCGGTCGCCAGTTGGAGGACAAAACCTACGTGCTGAGTCAAATGGGCCAGCGGTTGGCTCGACTGCACCCACGGCGGCGATTTGAGGGTTGGCTGCAGCGTCTGGATGACCTGCAAGGCAGCTTGCTCCGGTGCGTCCGGCAGAGCGCCCGCCAACAGCGCGTTGCCTGGCAGAATCTGCTCGAGCGGTTGGCTCGGGTCCGGCCCGGGTTGTTGCTCAAACAGCGCCGCGAAGTCTTTCGCCAGGCCGAGTCGCGTTTTCACCAACAGGCGTTGCATCGTTTGGGTGAAATGAAAACCAGACTCGCTGGCCTGGAGTCTCGATTGCGTCTGCTCGGCCCGCAGCAAGTGCTGGCGCGTGGCTACTCGATTACCATGAACGCTGACACTGGTGAAGTCCTGCGCAGTGCGGAACACGCCGCCTCCGGCCAGCTTCTGAAGACCCGGCTCATGGGTGGCGAGCTCAAGAGCAGAGTTGAAGAAGGCTGAGCCATGAAGCCCAGAGCCGGGGCGGGTGGCATCATTCTCTCGCGCAAGTACTCTGAAATGCAGCTCGCCAATCTATCCGCCGCGGGCCGGGCCGTCCGGGACTGCGGTGAACGATTATTGGAAGGACGGGCTCAGGGAGTCCCTGACCAACCGGAAAGGCGAGTTGGCTCGTGGGGCTGAAAAGCGGGAGCACGCTCCACGCACTCCAAACGCTTCGCGCATTTCGGGTGCCGGCATGGTTTGAGCAGCACGCCCGCATTCGCGCGCAGCGAAGGTTTTCGCGAAGCGCGTGGAGTGCGCCCGGCCTGCCGGCGCTTTTTCTGCAGCTACTCCTGACATCCCTGCGCTGGTTGGTCGTCCAGTCGTTATCGGGGCATGAGCCTCTTCCTCGAGGGTCCAGCCTCCTGCCACCGTGACTAACGCCAGCTCAATTGATGCTATCGGATCCGGCTCGGACTATAACCCGGGCTCTTGCGCAGTCGATAAAAGGCGCCGACCCCGCCAGGCTGTTGCGTAAGAATAAGGTTCGGACCGTTGGTAGCGGGAGTATTTGTTAGGGGCGACCAGGGAGCGGTGGGGTCCAAAGATCCGCTGCTCTCTAACACGTAACCGGAAGGCGAAGCTGGCCATAAGAGAATTACCCTTTGCAACGACCTCATGATTTGCAGCCTGGGGATGAAGATTCCGTTGCGAATCGTCTGGTTGCCATAATCCGCCACGTAGAACTCGCCCGACCTATCCACCGCGATTCCCCAAGGGTGCCTGAAGAGCGCGTCGCTGGCCAAGCCGTCTGAGGTGCCAATCTGCAGGGGTTGGCCGGCAATTGTGCTCACTATCCAGTCGTTGCCCGAGGGGGTGAGCTTCCGGATTGTGTCATTGCTCTGGTCGGATATGTCGACATTGCCTGCCTGGTCAATGCAAATTCCATTCGGGAAGTTAAAGGTAGCGAACGATCCAGGTCCATCATCGCTGCCTATCATACCGGAGGACCCAGCGATGGTGGTCACTATCCAATCCGTGCCAACCGGATCAATTTTCCGGATGGCTTGGTTTCCCCAATCGGTCACAAAAAGATGGCCTGCTCCATCAATGGCAATGCCATATGGGTAATCGAATTGGGCGTAACTATTCGTGCCGTCCGTGAACCCGAAGTTCAGAGTCTGGCCCGCGATCGTGGTGACTACCCAATTGGTCCCAACCGGCGCGACCTCCCGCACCGTGAAGTTGGCGGTGTCTGCGACAAACACGTGATCATTCTTGTCGACGGCGACGCCAGTGGGGCTCCAGAATCGCGCGAGGCTGTTCGTGCCATCAACGCTTCCGTTAGCGCCTGCAAGTCCAGCGATCGTGGTGACAATCCAATTCGTGCCCGCGGGAGTCAGCTTCCGAATCGTGTGGTTGTAATGGTCTGCCACAAAAAGGTTCCCGGCCTCATCCAGCGCGATCCCGTTGGGGCGATTGAATTGTGCGTCAGTGTTGGTGCCGTCCGCCCAACCGGAAACCCCGGCTTGCCCCGCCAGCGTGGTGACCACCCAGTTAGTCCCAACAGGTGTGAGCTTCCGAATCGTGTGATTGAGAATATCGGAAACGTAGAGGGCTCCAAAACGGTCAACCGTCAGGCCCCCAGGGAAATCAAAGCGCGCCACATCGTTGGTGCCATCGGCCGAGCCAGCGATCCCGGCCACCCCGGCAATCGTGGAGAAGGCGAACGACCCTGTTTGGCCTGCGGCGAACCGGGGCCAGGTCAGCAGGCAAAGCAGCAGGAAGGCTGGGGTCGTTCTTTTCATATCCGGTCCGAAAGTGATCCGGTTCGGTGTGATGCCCGGACTACACCACCCGCAGCTTTGCCGCGCAAGTTTAAACCTCCGGATAAAGGGGGCCCGGCAGCGCAATTTATAGACTCTCGTATCGCTGGATTTCAACCTGCGACAGCACGATTCAATCGTGCTCGCCAGTTCTCCGAGCGACGGCCGATTACCGCCGGCGATTCAGACTTTAGGTTGGTGAGGTGAGAGCCCGAAAACCAGCGCAACCCCGGCGCTCGACTGCGACAGCCCTCAGTTGTCGGACGACACCTCGGGTGCTTTCGGGATAGGCCGTCCGTAATCATTCGTATCGCAAACCGAGCCGGAATTTGCGAACTAGTAGGTGTGTCAGAACTGCGAGCTGAAGTTGAAACCGAAAATTAAGCCCCAGGTCTCGGAGACTGAAAAAGACGTGACCCTTTTTCTCAGCGCGCCCGAGATCTCGGTTTTTGTCGCTTGCTGTGTCATGGTCAATGAACTGCGTGGTTTGCAGCGGTCAACGCACCTCGGCGACATCAACAAGAGCGTCTCTCAGGTAAAATCCAGTGCCGTTTGGGAACGACTTAGCGCAGCGGCGGAAGCGACGCAACGATTTGATGTCCTTTTGCCCGTGATGGAGCGCGGGCAATTCTCCCCGTTTTTCTGGCGCTGGTTCAATTGGTGGGATGATTATCTCAGAGCTTTGAGTCCAAGCCAGGTCGCCGAAACCGAGCGGCGCGCGCGCGAGCAAGGCTCGCTGGCCGAGCATCTGCGGCCTCGAGGCCATTGGGTGGGATACCGATCCACCCCAGCCCTTTCGTTCGAACACGCCTGAAAACCGCCGACTGCCGACCCCGGCTTCGAAACGTCATTTCCGAGAACCGACGGGCTGCCATGAGGAATGGTGGAGCCGACAGGAATCGAACCTGCGACCTTCTCATTGCGAACGAACTGCCATCGTCAACCTGTATAGCGGATTGTGAATCGTTGCGCGATTCCGCCACTTTTGCCGCCACTTTTAATAATGAATTGCGGCCAGTTTCCCGCCCTCGAACACCAGGAGCGTTGAGCCGTAGTGCCAGTATTCGGTGGTTCCGTAAACCGTGACCGTGGCGCCGGTGTGCTCTGGGGTAGTCCAGGCCTGCTGCACTTCGTCTTTCGTCATGCCGATGTGGAGCGGCTTCCACTTAAACTCGATTGGTTTCTTCAAATACTCATCAAGATCTCTCCGCCGTTGCAGTTCTTCACTTGTCAGAAGGCTATTAGGGTCAGTTGTCGCACAACCCAGAATGGCCAGTGCGGGCAGAATTAGCAGCATGCTTTTCATATAAATTCTCTGGCTCCGGTTCGCGTCGCACGGCGACTTCGTGGAGCGCATCAACAATTTGTCGGGTACCCGAGGCCGGTTGCGATTGTCCCGGTAATAGTCCACAGCTTGGCGCAACGTGAACCCCTCTTTCTGGCAATCGTTCAGGATGCCTATGACCTCGTTGCGCTGGTCGGCTGTCAGGACTAGCCAGACCTCGCCAGCCGTGCGCTGCTGCTCACGAATGGTTTCGGCTTCGGTGTTCGCTTCGGTCCGCTTTGCAAAGTATCGGCGCTCGCGTTTGCCGCCGGGCGGCGTCCAGCTAACCATGAATCTTCGACCTACTCTGGTGGCAACTGCTGCAACGGAAACTCTCACAAAACCATTCCGCCACTTTCCGCCATATTTTGCAACATTAATCGAGCACCAATCGAGCACCAATAATGCGCGAATCCGACAAGGGGAAAGCGGCAGAAACCGCTGTTTTACTAGGGACACTTGCGGAAATGTGAAGAAAAGCCTGAAGTTTGAATGGTGGAGCCGACAGGAATCGAACCTGCGACCTTCTCATTGCGAACGAGACGCTCTACCAACTGAGCTACGACCCCATCC
>JANXQE010000526.1 GCA_025356925.1 Limisphaerales bacterium
AAACGGGGGCGGATAGGGTCCAATGGAATGGGAAAAGTTTACCGGGCATTACCAGGAAACAATCAAGAGTAGAATAAGATTTGATGCGGGCACTTACAGCAGCTTCGGTTTTCTTCACTGCAAAGCTTCTTTGAGTCCGGGGACTTGTAAACGCTTGCGGAAGCATCGAGTTTGACTTGGATATTTTGAACGGTTTGACGAACGAAAATGCCATACGCCGGTATCGAAAATGGCTCGCTGGCGCAGCCCTCCTGTTGGCGGTACTGGGCCTTTCAGGATGCCATACCATCGGGTTTTATGGCCAGGCGGTGAAAGGCCAATATCAAATCATCGCGCATCAGAGATCGATCGCCAAGCTCCTCACGGAGGCCAACACAAAGCCCCAGCTCAAACAGAGGTTTGAACTGCTGGACGACTTTCGCACTTTCGCGAGCAATGACCTGAAGCTGCCTGCCGGCAGCCACTATCGGAATTACCTGGACGTGCACCGTCCGTTCGTGGTCTGGAATGTGGAAGCCGCGCCCGAGTTTTCGATGGAACCGAAAACCTGGTGGTACCCTTTTCTTGGAAGTCTGGAGTACCGTGGCTATTTCTCAAAATCGGAAGCTACCAATTACGCGACGTACTTGCGGGCAAAAGGGTTTGATGTTTCGGTTGGGGGCGTTGCCGCTTATTCCACGCTCGGGTGGTTCAAGGATCCGGTGCTCAACACCTTCATCTTTGAAGAAGATGCCGATCTGGCCGAAATCATTTTTCACGAACTCGCCCACCAGCGCCTGTTCACGCGGGGGGACACGGATTTTAACGAGGCCTTCGCTACCACCGTCGGCCAGGAGGGCGCCCGCCGCTGGCTCAAGGCCAGGGGAAACACGGCGGGGTTGAGCGCCTACCTGGCTCATCTCCAGCGCTCCGATCAGTTCGTCCATTTGGTGATGAGCACGCGCGCCAAACTCGAGGGGCTGTATGGCGACCAGTTAACGGAGGATGGCAAAATCAAAGCCACAGCCAAAAACAAGGCAGCAACCAGCGACGAACTCCGGCAACGAAAACAACGGGTCTTCAACGAGATGACGGCAGAATTCAGGCAGCTCAAAGCTAACTGGGGCGGCGATGCGGAATATGACGGCTGGTTCGCCCACCCCATTAATAATGCCCATCTTAATTCCGTGGCCGCCTATTATGATTTCGTGCCCGCCTTCGAACAACTCCTGGCTGCCAACGGCGGCGATATGGAAAAATTTTACAAAGCGGCGGAGCAGCTCTCTAAAAAACCCAAAGCAGTCCGCCATGAGCAGATGAGGAGTCTCGTGCAGACACGCCAGCCCCCGTCCACACGCGTCCAAAATAGCCAGCCGCGAGTGGGAGGTTAGGCAAACCCGAATTCCGAAACCCGAACCAAACCCAGGCCAGGCCTTCTTTTCGGGCTTCGGATCTCGGGCTTCTTTCGGGCTTCGGGTTTCGAGTTTCGAGTTTCGGGCCCCTGCTCCGAGGGCTCAGCACGCCCGCGTCTGTCCGGGCATGGCTACTTGATACTTGCCTGCCGCCACTGGCTTGGCCGGGGCCTCTGAATCCCATTTCAACTCAGCCAAACCGGGCGCCAGTTCTACGTTTGAGGCAAAAGCTTCGTCCCAGCTAATCTGCTTGCCGGATTCGCAAGCCATCCGGCCCATAATCGCAGTGAGGCAGGACTTGGCGCAGCGCTCGGTCTCGTTGTAGGGCTTATCATTGCGGATGGCCTCAAACAGGAGGTCGTGCTCGTATTGGTAATGGTCGCACTCGGGACCTTTATAATTCCAGATCAGGCTTTCGGAAACCGGTGTGTGGCCCCTAAAGATGCGCGGCTTGGGCTGGCCTTCGCCAAGGACGGCACAACCTTTGGTTCCCTGGATAAGGTCACCGAAGAAGTCCCAGCAGTTGGTCATATGCCGTCCCTGGGCCATCAGGCGGGTGCCGTCGGCGAAGGTAAACTCGGCGGCATAATGATCGAAAAGCTGATCGGGCTCCTGACGCACCTGGCGTCCGCCCAAGCCCTGGACGGAGACCGGCCACGAATTCTTGACCCAACAGCAGACGTCGATGTTATGGATCAACCAATCCACGATAAAACTTCCGTTTAACCAGGTGAAGTTGCTGTAGTTGGTAATTTGGTAAGCCAGTTCATTCATGTCGGCTTGCTTCGGAGCCAGCCCGACCGGGCCATGCATGCGATAGGCCCACTCAGTGATGACTTCGCCGATCAAGCCGTCATGGATTTGTCCCACCGCCTCCTCGAGCGGCTTGTAATGGCGACTCATCAATCCTCCTGCTACTTTAAGATTCTTCTGTGCGGCGGCCTCGCCGGTGCTCAACACGCTCCGAATGCCGGGCGCATCGACCGCAAAAGATTTTTCCATGAACACGTTCACCCCCTTTTTCACCGCATAGGCAAAGTGAATCGGGCGAAATGCGGGCGGGGTTGTTAATAACACCAGGTCGCCTTTATCCAGCGAATCGATCGCTTGCTTAAACCCGTCCAAGCCGATGAACTGGCGCTCGGGCGGAACCTGGATTTGTGGTTCGTGGCGTGGCTTCAGGTTCGTCAGGCTGCTCTGAAGCCGGTTTTCAAAAACATCCGCCATGGCCCAGAGCTTGGTCGGGCCTTTCGTGGACAATGCCTGCGAGGCGGCACCGGTTCCACGGCCACCGCAGCCGACCAAGGCGATTTTGATGGTGTTACTTTCGGCAGCGTAACCGGGCCGGGCGATAGCGCCAGCGAGGGCCACTCCGGCGGCGGCGGCAGTGGAGGTTTTTAGGAACTCACGACGGGTGGTCCCATTGAGTTGGAGAGAGTTCGAGGAGTTCATGTTTGGTGTATCGTCGATTTCTGAGTAGGAACGGTTGAGCACCGTTGGGCCATCATTTCCCTGCACCGCCGGGTTTGCAAGAACGTTCAAATGGCCCATTGCAGCGCTGCGCTTTTCTGCCCCTTCTCAAAGCGTCGGCTTGGGGTATACTGGAGTCAACGCAATGAAAAAACTCATCGCATTTGTTTTGGGCACCGCTTTGACAATCGCCTCTTCGTCAGCACAGGACTGGGCCAAAGCACGGATCGAGAAGTCGCCGCGTCACCTGGAATGGGTCAAAGTGAAGCACGGTGACCGGGAGGTGAACTGCTTTGTGGCTTACCCGGAAGTAAAGGACAAGGCCACGGCGGTGATCGTCATTCATGAAATCTTCGGCCTGACCGATTGGGTTCGCGGTGTGGCCGATCAATTGGCCGAGGCAGGTTATATCGCGATCGCGCCGGATTTGCTGTCCGGGGCGGGACCTAATGGAGGTGGCACGGCGGAACTTGGGGGAAACGACGGGGTGCGCAAGGCGATTTCCTCCCTTCCCGCCGAACAAGTCACCGCCGACCTCAACGCGGCCAGCGAGTATGTCAAAAATCTCCGCGCCTGCAACGGCAAGACTGTGGTGGCCGGGTTCTGCTGGGGCGGTGGCGAGGCTTTCCGCTACGCGACCAGCAATCGAGAGCTTAAAGCCGCCCTTGTTTTCTACGGCATGCCACCTGCCAAGGAAGCTGAGTTTTCAAAGATCAACTGTCCCGTCTATGGGTTTTACGCCGGCAACGACGCGCGCATCACGGCCACCATACCCGAGACCGTCGACCTGATGAAGAGGACCGGCAAAACGTACGGCCCCGTGACCTATGACGGAGCCGGCCACGGGTTCATGCGGGCCGGCGAAGCGCCGGATGCAACAGCCGAGAACCAAAAGGCGCGCACTCAGGCCTGGGAGCGATGGCGCGAGCTTCTGCATAAGTTCTGAAGCCTTTAGTTCCGGGTAATTTAGGCTCGCATCCGACGACGGCTTTCGCACCATGCCTTGACCAGCATGGCCACGACCGATTTCGAAGCGCCTCCAGCAAGCCCTCAACCCCAGCGCCCACAACTCTCCCCCGCCCAGTGGCGCTCGGGGGTCGCCGCCTGGCTGGGTTGGACTTTCGATGGCCTGGACATGCACCTCGATACGCTGGTCGCCGCGCCCTTCGTCGCCCAGTTGATTGGAGCTCAGTCCACGAGCGACCCGCTGGTTGGCCGTTATGGGTCGATCATTCAGGCTGCCTTCCTGCTCGGTTGGGCGCTCGGCGGAGGCTTTTTTGGACGGGTCGGCGATCGCTATGGCCGGGCGCGCGCCTTGAGTTTGACGGTGCTGACTTACGCAGCGTTTACGGGGCTGTCCTTCTTCGCCCACACCTGGTGGCAGTTGCTGGTCTTTCGCTTCCTGGCCGCGCTGGGGATCGGAGGAGAATGGGCCGTCGGCGCCTCCTTGCTCTCGGAGAGTTGGCCGCGTCAGTGGCGGCCATGGATCGCTGCGGTTCTTCAGACCGGCGTAAATGTAGGAATCCTCGCGGCGGGCCTGGCCAACTTTCTTCTCGCCGCAGCTCCGCCCAGGTATTTATTCCTGGTAGGTATTTTCCCCGCGTTGCTCGTGTTTTGGATCCGGCGAGCGGTGCCAGAGACCGCCGAGTGGCGCGCGGCCAAGGAACACGCTGGACACCAGGAGCCTAAATTACGCGAATTGTTCAGCGGCGAAACCCGCCGAATTACTCTTTGGGTAACCTTGGTGTGCGGGATCTCCCTGACCGCTCACTGGGCTTTCATGTTCTGGCACCAGCAACATCTGCGAAACCTCCCGGAGGTGATCGGCTGGACGGCCGCCCAAAAAAACAAACTGGCAAGCGAGGCGATGTACCTGGTGATTGGCTCGTCGATTCTTGGGAACTTCTTTGCGGCGTGGCTGTCTCGCTGGATTGGCTATCGCGCCACCATTGTCGGCATGTTCCTCGGCTACTGGTTCGCGATGGTTGGCGCCTACGGTGTGGCGCGGGGTCATGTCGCTCTCCTATGGTGGTTCCCGTTGATCGGCTTTTGCCAGGGCGCTTTCGCCTTGTTCACGATGTACCTTCCGCCGCTTTTTCCAACGCTGCTCCGCACCACCGGCGCCGGTTTTTCCTATAACATTGGCCGGGTCACCGCTGCCTTCGGGACGGTGTTCTTCGGCCTGTTCTCGAGCGTCGGCGACCATCGGGCGGCTCTGTTTTATTCCGGCCTGCTCTTCCTTCCGGCCACCCTCACCGCGGTGTTTCTTCCCCGCCAGCGTGATTAGTCCTGGCGCCGCTCAGCCGGTTGGCGATCGATGAGCGAAGCCCGGGTTCCTCGGATAAAGCCTATTGTTCTCAGGAATGGCCGCAGGCGGCTGCGCCTCTCGGCGGCGCGGCCAGCGCTCTCTGTCAGCATTTTTCTCAAAGGCAGGCAGCAAGACTCGAATTGGTCGCGGCTATGGGGGCAGTGGGGAAAAATTGGGATTCGAGTTCGGATCCTCAGGCAGCAGTCCCTTCAACGTGCGAAACGGATGCAGCGGCAGCAGCATGATTTTGGGGAGGATGAAGACCGGCTCGGTCTTGGGATCGGCCAAATTGCCCGTGACTCGATACTCAAACAACTTGGCGACCGGCCAAAAAACAGTGCTGACGAGCGGCCCGACCAGCCACATATCGCGGAGGAGCTCCGCATCGACTCGAGCGTTGAGCTGGCTTTCGAGGTTCACGGTCCCACGATATTGCAAGCGCATGCCGGTGGAGCGGATCTCCAGATCGGTGGAACGAATTACGCCGTTGGTAATGATAAAGCTGGCGGTCGCGGCACTGGCCCGACTGTTTCCCAAACCCGGCACGATGCCGTTGAGGGCAGGTGAAAAAACTCCGAACAGCGGGATGTCCCAGAGCAAGCCGTCGCGCAGATGAACATCTCCGTACCCAAAGACCGTCTGCCAGCTATCTGAGTTGGCCTTGGACACGGCCACGTTCCCGTACAACCGCCCTTCCAGATGGTTGGTGCTGGGGGACAGATCGGCCATTAACCCGGGCAACAGGACGTTGGTAGTGCTGAAAGCGAATTGAAACTCGGTCCCATGGTTTCGTTCAAAATCAAAGGCCGCCCAACCGAGCGCCAGCCCCTGGTAAAAGTCGGCCTGGATATTTGTCAGCGTCAGGTGAAGGCCTGACCAGTGCACCTGGCCAGCGACCTGAGGAAGATTAAACTTCCACCAGTGAAAGGGTCCGCCGGTCAAATCAAAGTGCAGGTCGGCGCTCTCTTCACCGTGCAACGGGATGGTGCCGTAAACGCGTGCGGTGGGCGGCGAGCTGAACTGGTAGTCCTGGATATCACGGACAATGTGCGGGCCAATCGCTCGCGCGACCAGCATCGGGTCAACGGTGCTAAACCCGTTGGTCACATAAATCAGCTGCGCGCCCAGGTCCACCGTCAGCGCGTCGGCCTTGACATAGCGAGACCCAGTGTCGATCCGGGTTTCGATGAAATAGAGGTGCTGATTCGTATACTCCACTTGTGTCTGAACCCGCGTGATGGCCTCACCCCGAAAAGTGAAGTTCGTTGCCCGCACCTGCCCGCGAAACCACAGGCGCTCGGGCGCCTGCCCGCGCCCCCGGATCTCGAGCTCCACGGCCGGGGGCTGGGAGAAGGTGAACAGATCAAATCCTTCCCGGGCCGATTCATCGAGGAACGAGCGCAGCAGGGCTGGATCAATGGTGCTGGACAGATGCCAATAAAAATCTCGGGTGAGATCGTCGGCCTTGTGCTCAGCCTGCAAACACCCTTCCGGACGGGTTAGTGTCAGGTCAGGCAAGTGCAGGCACAAATTTGAGTAAAGGAAACGAGCCTGCACGGAATCGACCTGCACCTGGCGGTAGCTCCCGCCTTGCTCGAGAGCGATCGCGCCTTGCGCCCGCACCGTGGGCAGGACTTCCGCGCGCCAGTCCGGCGCGCGATTGGTCCAGGCCGGCAGGACCAACGAGAGTTCTGCGGTTAGCTTCGGCGCTTTTGGCCAGGCGAGCTCTGCCAGCAAACCCTGGGCACTCTCGGGCAGGAACGGAGTCAGGCGATGCGGATCAAGATTGGAAACGAGGCTCAGGTGACTCGCGCGGGTGGCCACGTCCACGTCAGCCTGAGCGCTCAATTGGCCCTGGAACAACGTCGCCTCGAGGTTGGTAATCACCAGGCGTGGCGGCTGCCAGGTGCCCGCACAGGCCATCCGGTCCGCAACCAGTTTCGGGGTTTTCACATCGGCGAGGAGACAGTCCCAGCTCAATTGATACGGCTGGAGATTGGTCCACCAGGCCCAGGATTCGTCGTAGGACGAGACAAGCGAGGCATCGGTCGCCGTCTTCAAGTCGCCGCGCAGCTCAATGTTGCGGGCGCTGCCCCACGAAGTCTGCGCAAAATCGCAACTGATCTGGCCCTGGCCGGCGATAGGGATTGGATTGGTGAGGCTATGAGTCCAGGTTGCGGTGAACAGCGCATTGCTACCCTCGGCCCATTGGGTCTGCGCCTGGGTGGCCGAGAGTTTGATTTCACCTTTGACCAGGTTGGTTTGAGCGTCCACCGAACTCAGATGGACCTCCAACGATAAGTTTGTGATGGCCGCCCAGCGGGTTTGGGCCTCCACCGCGTGAAGCTCCAATTCGGCTCGAGATAGACCGTTGGTGTCGGCCGATAAGAGCCGGGCCGCAAACCGACCGTCGGAAACTGTCCCCCAGGGCGTCTCGGCTCCTGGAGCAGAAAGCGACAGCACGACGTTGAACGTGTGCAGATCCAGGGCATCACCGCGGACATCGACACGCAGTTTCGGTGGGCTCGAGAAGTGGATACGTTCGAGCGTCTCAGCGAGGCGCCGGAGGCGGTCCTGCCAAAGCTGGGCCGACCGCGAAGCGGGCTCCTCGCCTTGAAAGATCTTCCAATCACGAACGACTGAGGCATTGGTGACCACTCCTGATAACTGAATGCTTGCCCCGGCAAACTGCGCCTTAAAATTATCCAGCGCCCATTGATCGTTGGGCAGAAACCGAAGGTCCGTTTGAATGTTGGTCGCGGACAATTCCTTGAGGGTGCGGTCCGGCTCGGCGAAAGCCCAGGAAACGCGCCCCTGCCGCAGCATCAAAGAATCCACCTGGAGTTGCAGGTGGGCCAGGGCATCCCAATTCAGGCGAACCTCGACTTGGGCCACATTCAGATGCGGACTCAACTCCAGGTCCGCCGGGCCAAAGTGGACGTTTTCGGCGACAATCCCCTGGGCCCAGCTCAGACGCAACCGCGAAAACTGCAGGTCGAGGCCGCGTGCCTTCAACTCGGCCAGCAACGGACGCTTCATAAAATCAGGAAGCCCGACCTGGTTGACATATACCACGGCCCCCAGCACAGCCAAAACGAGCAGCCAGACCGAAATTCGGAATCTGCGAAACGAGACGCGGCAAATGCGCCAGAACCGGCTCTTGTGGTGCGCGCCCATATCGACTCGCTACTGTGGTTTGAGCGGAAGATACGCGGCGACATCGCGGAACAGCAGCCAGGGAAATTCCAAAATCCAGGGCTGGCCCTCCAGCACAATTGCGGCATAGACATTTCCGGAAGGCGCTTCACCCCCGAACTCCACATCGAATTTCGCGCCGCTTTTCAGCTCGAGCGTCAGGTGATAGCTCGCCTCGCTGAAGCCATAGGCCGCACGGTTTTGCTCGCCGCGGGCCGCCCAGGCGATCGCGGAAATCTGGATGACCCCGCGAATCGTCTCCTCGATCGCCGCGTCGTTGATAATCCCCTGGGAACCGGGGGCAAACGACCAGCTGAGCGGGCCTTTACGGATCATTTCGCAGATCTTGCCCCGCTGCCGTAACGTGACTCCAGCCACATCAGCGAGCGAGAAATGACACAGGGCCCGGTCACGCAACTGCCAACTGGGTGAGAGCAGGCGCGCAAAGTCGTTGGTGGCGATCGCGTAAACGAAGCTCTCGTCGGACCGCTTGGCAAACACCTTGTCCTGGGCGTTTGTGCCCAGGCCGAAATCCACCTCGATGGCGGGCGTGTTGGTCGAGCCGCCGGGAGCCGTGGTTTTAACGAGCAACCGGAACAGCGGAGCCTCCAGCCCGTACTCGGGCAAATCAGCCGGGTTTACCACGTCATTGACAAACCTAATAACCTCCAGGTTCGTCAGGTTGGCAAGCAAGCCTCTGACCAGGCCGGGATCGGCCGAAAACCCTTCCGGCAGTACCCACCAGGCGCCGTCGGTCTGCCGCTGGATCGAGGAGTGGTCTTGTCCGCGCACGAGGTCAACGGCCTCCACCGGATCAGTTAAGCTCAGCAGGCGCGGATCGCGGAAATCGTTCAGAAATGCGCACCAGGTGAGCAGCCGATCTTTATCGACGGTGAAAATTCCGGCGCGGCCGGCACAGCGAGCGTAAACGCGGGATGGATCGTTGGTCGGGCATTTGCCGAACTGGACCAGAGCCAGGCCATTGGTGCCTTCCGCAAAACCAAGCTCGAGCTCCGCTGGCGCCAGGCCCAACGACTCCAAGTCCGCTTTGGGATCGTCGGAAACGAACTGGCGGATCCGCAGTTCCTGAAGTTTCTGCAGCGCCCCTTCAATCCGCGAATGATTGGCGCGGGCATCCAACGGCCAAATCATGTGCCACAAGCGATTCGTCGGGTCGCGCTGCACCACGAACGTCGAAGACGAGGCCGGCAGGCCGGCGCGGCCGGAATCGCCTTTGGCATTGTTGGTGACGGCGATGCGATCAAAAGCAAGGGTAGCCACGTCCACGAGAGAAGTGTCGCGCCAATCATCGGCCGAATGGGGCAGATATTTCAGCAGGTCGGCATCCACTACGTACGCTCCCAGGTCGCCTTCGACTTGCAGGAACACCTGGTCGCCGGGGTTGGTCAAGGCGCCGACGCGCAACCGCGGAAGATACGAGCCCTGTTGAATCACCACGGTGGCTTGGGGAGCGGCAAAGCCATATTCTTCATCCGCATTCGGACGGTTGCGGAGTTCGCTTCCGGTGAGGTATGGAGCGGGCTTGAGCTGTTCGAGAAATGCCAGAAGTTTTTGCACCTTTTCCGCTTGGGCCGGATAGGTGAGCGGCTGGGTCAATTGCCAGGCGCCATTGGTTCGATCGAACCGGAGTTGTAACTGAACCGGACCGGAAGGACGAATGAGGAGGGACGTGACAGCTTCCGCCCGCAACTCGGGCAGGACCTTGCCGGGACCAGTCCCTGACAGATGCCGGTGGGGGTTATAAAAATAAATGAAGGCGAACAGGCCTGCGGCAACCAGGAACCAAATAATGGTTTTTTTAAAGCTCACGATCGGAAGCTGGGCGCAACCTCGCCGGCCAGACGCTGGCGCTCACAGGAATCAATCGGATGAGCTGCTCGCTCCATTAGGCTAGCTGCGGCGTCGGAGCCAGACAATCCCACCCAGCAGGAGCACGGCTCCGGGCATGCCTGCGAGTAACAGCCATTCTGCGCCCTGAAGCTGTGAATTGGTCATGACCAGCCGATATTCGGTAATCGGTCGCGGACCAATGCCCTCCACCAACTGCGGACGATCGAGCAGCCAGTTCACCGCCAACTGGACAAAGTCGCGATTGGCCGCGGACTCAATCTGATGATTGGCCAGGAAAATGGAATCACCAACTACTACGATCCTCGTGGTGCCGCGTTCGGTGATTACCCCTTTGACCCCCCCCTTTTCGACGGCGACCATCAAAGGATAGGCTCGCCGCAGACTCTTCTCCTCGTCCCGGAAAAAGGATTTCGGGCCGGAGAACGCGATTTCCTCAACGCTCGGAGCATCAGCGGCGGACGCGTGCGAGCGCAGTTTGCCAATCGCCCGGGGTAGAATCATATGCAGTTGCAGCCCAATTAGAGGATTGACGATCGGATGGTTGGAGAAACTCGCAACGATCACATCTTGCTCGCCGACATGCCGCTCGGGATCGCTGACGATATTGGTGGAGACGTAGACGCCCCATTTGGCCAGAATTTTTTCGAGGCCGGTCTCGCCATGCGCGATGGACAACTTGTTAAACAACGCCAGAAGACGGCCGCCCTGCGTCAAGTACTGGTCGATCATTTCTAATTCAGTTTCCGCAATCGCCGTTTTCGGCCCGGCCACCACCAGCAGATTACAGTCGGCCGGCACCGGATGATTGGTGTCCAGGAGCGAAAGCGGCTCGACCTGGATGTCATTCTCGGCGTGCAGCAGCGTCGCAAATTTCTGATAGCCGAACTGGTCGTCGTCGCTGTCAATCCGATGCTCACCGTGACCAGTGAGAAAACAGGCCTTGAGGGGCTTGAGACTGGTGACCGCGATGAGGGCGGCGGTGAAAGCTCGCTCACCCTCAAACTGAGTCGGTTTCCGGCTGAACTCCAGTTCCTTGTCATTCCGAACCTGCGTTTGGACATATTGGACCAG
>JANXQE010000554.1 GCA_025356925.1 Limisphaerales bacterium
GCACGGCAACAGGCCGCTCAGGAGGCTGCGCAGAAGATCCACGCGGATGCGGAAGCGTTCGTGGCCGATTGCGTAAGCACTCTTCGCGAGCAGACAGCCACGCTCTGCCAGGAAATGTTGGAATCCATCAATACGTCTGAGACTGGCGTTCATCAAAAGACCCTGAATCGTTTGGTGAAATTCATTGAGCAGTTCAAATCGATGAATTTTGTCGATGACACGGAGATGAATCAGCAGCTTGAAACGGTGCGTAAGGAACTACTCACCAAAACGGCAGAGGAATACCGGGACAGCACCAAGGCCCGGAACCAGTTGGTAACCGGCCTGTCGCAGTTGCGGGACACAGCCAAGCGCCTGGCCACGCAAGATGCGGTAGAATTGGTGCAACGGTTTGGTGAAATGGGCCGCAGGAAGTTTCATCTGGCAGCGTAACCCTAATATCTAAATGCGGAAGAATGCGGCCGTGTCAGGCGTGACCGTCTGGCACGGCCTGCATCACACGTCAGACGCACTTGTCTATTTTCCCCTTCGATTCTTGCCTTTTCTGGAAGCGGTGCCAGGTGCCATTTCTATTGTTCTTACGGAGATGTCTTCAAAGTTCCCAAGGCTTCGGAGGTCGTAATTCCAAAGTTCCTTTGCATCGTGAAAAGCCATGATCCACGACTTGATGTCGCCATTTATCAGCTTGGCACCCGCGTCTGGAGAGAAGCAGCATACGTCGAATACAACCCAAGCAACAAACCTCAGAATGTCACCAATCATGGCCGCGGCCTGCTCCACCTCTAGAAAGTCGAAGGCCATGGGATACTCCCTGCCGCCTGCCAGTCTGCACTGTGCTTTTTCGGGGTCTGAATTGATCTGCACGCGGAGGTTCTTGGGGTGGACGAAATCATTGCGGCATTTGATTACCTGCTTCGCTCCTGCGTAACGATGATCACCTCGATCAATCGTTTTGCCCTGGGTCAAAGCGAAGACTTCAAATTTATTAAGCGTGCTGACGCGGTCGATTTCCTCGGTCAGTGAGGAAGAGAGCTTACCTGAATTGGCAAGGATCGCGGAGGCGCTGTTCTCGAATGCATTACACGCAGTCAGGAATGCATATCGCGCAAATAACCCCGCTTCACTGAGTAGCTCAGCAGGCCCACAAGTATCGTCTCCCTCGCTCTGCTTGCGAAGCGCCTCCCTTTTGAGACTTTGAGAGCGCACCATGGCGAAGATCGCCTCGCCCATGATGCCGCAAAAAAAGTGCGCCTGCACGCTGAAGCCTGGCCTCCTACCCTGTTCAACGGTGTTGTGCATAGTCAACTGAACCTCACGACATCCGGATAAATTGTTCCGCAAGTGTCCGTCCAATCCTGAGCCCTAACCGCCAAATCACAATTCAAAAGAGAATGAGTCACTTCACCACCATCAAAACACAAATCAAAGACATCGAGGCCCTGCGCTCGGCCTGCCAGGAAATGGGTTTATCCCTCCTGCAGAACGCCGAAGCTCGGGGCTATTACGAAAACAAAACAAAGGGCGACTACGTCATCCGGCTCCAAGGCCCATACGATATCGCCCTCAACAAACAACCGGACGGCTCGTTCGGCCTCACGTCCGACCTTTGGAACGGTCACGTTGAACAGGAGGTCGGTCCCGGCTACGGAAAGCTCCTGCAGGTTTACGCCGTGCACAAGGCCATGCGGGAGGCACGTAAAAGGGGGCATCTGGTCACCCGGTCGGCCCATCCAAACGGCGCCATCAAACTCAGCATCTCCGTCCCATGAAAAAAGCCATTGAAATCATCGTTTCGTCAAACGGGGAAATTCAAATCGACGCAGTCGGATTCAAAGGCGCCGATTGCGAACGGGCAACGCGCTTTCTGGAAGAGGCCCTTGGCAGCGTCAGCAACCGGGTGAAGAAGCCCGAGTATCACGCATCCACCAGCACTCGAAACCACCAGAAACTGGGAACATGAAAACGAGCAGAAACCCACCTGAGATCCTGCATCGTGGCAGCCTGATGACCTACCAGGACGATGGAAGCAAGCGGTGCTTCGGCTACCTGTTCGATTTCCCCGGCCACGGGGTATTTGAACCGACGTTCGGCAAGCTGGATGTGTCGGCCGAGGAAGCAAAAATCCACAATCAATCGCTGAGTCGGGCTGAAATTGAAGGTCTGGATCAGAACTGCACCGTGGGCCTCGGTGGCATGTTCTACACCAGAAAGGCAGAAGGCCGCACAATCGTGGCAACATGGTTGGGCGAGGAGGTCAGCCGGGAGGTTCGAGTCCGAGGCACCGTGCTGACGTTCACACGCAAAGGCATGCGCTTCCGCGGTCGAGTGCGCCGCGAGGAAGATTGCTTCTTCTTCAAACGCATCGAATGACATAAATGGCCTCCGCTCCACCAAGTCTTAAATCTCCAGAAAGGAATCGTCCCCATTAAAGTCATGAACCAAAATTTATTGCCGGGCCTGCCGCCAGAGCGCCGCAAGGCCAGTTCCGTCTTCAACCCCAAGGAATTCAAAGTCCAGTGCCTTCGTGAATGCCCGACACCAGTCGAAATGCAACTGTGCGACACGCCGGACAAGGCGGTCGCCTACTGGCGATCGCATGTCGTGAACCACCCGTATTTCAACCCTGACGTCGAAACCATGGTCGTGATCCTCGTCAATACCCGACGCCGCATTATCGGCCATCACCTAGTCGCCACGGGCACGCTGGATACCCTTCTCGTGCATCCCCGCGAGGTTTTTAGAGCCGCAGTCATAATCGCAAGTGCCGCCCTCATCCTGGCGCATTCACATCCCTCAGGGGATCCTACGCCTAGTGAGGCCGACATCAAGGTCACCCGGGACCTGATCCGCGCCGGGCAGTTAATCAAAATCGAAGTGCTCGACCACGTCGTGATTGGCGAAGCCTCGCCAGAACGGGTAAGGGATTATGTCTCGTTGCGCGAAGCTGGGTATTTTTATACCTGAGGGGGAGTCCCGGGGCCAGATACCCCCGAATTACCAGCAAGAAATCGTCAACAAAATCAAACTATGGAAAAGAAAACGAAAACCATCGAATTGCAAAAATAGAAAGACACCAAGAACACGGTCAAATTTGCCGAGGTTCAAACCGCAGGAGAACCCCAGGTCGTGGGCACCCTATACGTGCAGAAATGGTTCGCCGGCGATGCCACGAGTCTCAAGGTCACCATCGAAGTGCAGTAAGCCGATCTCGGACAAAGCGGGGGAGGTGGGCACCAGCGCCCACCTCCTAGTTGCGCTTTACATCATTCCTTCAGCAACTCCAGCACGATGTTCCTGACCCTGGGAAGGTCCGCCGCCGCCCACTGCTCCATCCACTGGCGGAAGGCGGTCCGAACGCGATCCGGAAGAGTATCGGCCTTGCTGGCGGACGGCCGTGTTGATGTCGTCGATGGCGATGTAGTCGCGGCTGACGCCGATTCGGTCGCCTTTCCAGCCGTAGCCTTATTTGCCCGGGGCTTGCGCTTGGTCCTATAAGCCTTCTTGTCCTGGCCTCTGCGCACAGCAGGCAGTTTCAGTTTACAACTGGTTGTTAACTGATTTTGGATCTTAGCGACATACTGCTGGCTGCAGCCAACCTGTTCTGCGATCTGCTGTTGAGTTTTTTCAGGGAACTTGTTGAACGCCAGCTCGATAGCTCGCTGCTTGTCGGCGGTAGTGCGTTGCAGCCCGTTCCTGCGATTGGCCGCAAGGGCGAACCACAGGCCGCGGTCAGCAGCTCCAGGATGAACGTTACACGCAAAGACCGAGAGGTTGGCTCGCTTGGCAGCCAGAACACGGTGGAATCCATCAGCCAGATAGTATCCCTTCCCATCGAAGAACACGTCCGCAGGCGGGAATTTGTCGCCTGCAAGCATTCGTTCCGAATATTCGATGATCGTGCCTTCGTTGAGTGCAACGCGAATCTGCGTGCCGGCATCCATAACGATATCGGCTATTTTCAATTCGCGAAGGGCGGCGGGAGGCGCAGTGGCTGGCCCGGTTGTCTCCGTGGATGGCGGCGTGTTGGTTAGATACGTGTCTTGGGTTGCAGGCCAAACCGGCAGGGGCTGTGCAGTAGATGGAACCTCCTCGATTCGTTCGGCAGGCAGGTCTCCTGGCCTGTTGCTTGGGTTTGGGCTTTGTTGATCAGTGTTCATAATGGTGTAAGGAGTTGACCTGACAAAACGCAAACACAGAGCGCCAGCGTTCTGGCAGGTTTTTAAGGAAAGGGGACCGGGCTTTACGGCTTTATGCCGCAAAGCGGTCCATGAACTCTTGTAAGACTATTGGGCCGCGTCGTTGCCCTGCCGCTGCCCGGATGGGCCGCGCCAACTGCGCTGCCCGGACTACCACGACATTGCCGCGAGCAACCGGCAAGTCCCGGCGAAGCCGGAGCTGTGGAAGCCTATCCGCACTCGCAAACGGGTGCGTTAAGAGGAAGGTAGCACCGTGCCGCTTCCCGACGATCTCATCATCAAGCCGACTTGACTCGCCTGATGTCGAAATTTCGATCGTAACCATGGTCCCCGACCAAAAGGTGCGGGGAGACACATAAGAGCCTATCACCTTTTTCTAAGATCACAAAACATGAAAGCACTTATATCTGATTCGATAGAAATGACTCGCGGCGCATTGGCCGTTCGAATCAATTCTCAAGCAACTGACCGTGCGGCTCTCGAAGCCCATTACGGCCGGGTGTGGAGCGCCACCCAGTTGGCAGACGACTTCGAGGTGATTGGCTTCGCAGCTCCGTTCGTCGTCGTGCGACGGAAAACAGACAACCGACTGGGGTCCCTGCTGTTTCAGCACCATGCGCGTTACTACTTCGCGTTTCAGGAAGACAAATGAAAACAATCACCATCCATCGGCTGGCGCTCCAATTCGATGCGGACCAAATCTCGCATGGCAACAGCGAGGAGCAAGCCAGGCAAGCTGTCGGTCGGATCAATGAAGTGTTGCAGCGCGAACCGTTAGGGTTGGGCGCTCAACTGATTGACACAGCAGACGAAATCGAGGTCGAGTCCAACGAGGAGGTTGAGCAATGAACATTTGCCATGTAATCACCTTCACACCAGACGGCACAGCCCGGTGTTTGTGGACCGAAGCCGTGCCTCTTCATGAACTCGGCCGGCTTGAAATCCACCGTGCCAGCAATATCGACTTCGAAAACGCCACGCAGCGTTGGCAGGTCATTGATCGCCGGGGCAAACTTCGATTCTTTGCCAAGTCCCGCGCTGCTTGCCTGGAATGGGAGCAGCAGAACCTTCAACCCTGATCGCTGGCCTTACCCCTCTGGAACCAGGACCGACGAAAACACCAGCCCCAGCCTGAGCGCAGCCAAGGCGGTTATGAACTCAGGCGGAAGGTAATCGGATTGTTGCATTTGGCTCCCCGTCTGGGTTCCGAATTCCAGCAGCATGTTGTCGGCGCCGAGTTCGCGCAGTCGCCTCAATTCTTTCACGTGCCTTGCCAGAAATTCTGTTGCCGGCCCGAGTTGGCTGCCAACTCCAGGCTCCTCGCTTTGGCCCACGAGAACCACAAACCCTGAATCTGGTCGGGCCAGGCGTTGTGGATTTTCTTTGGGCGGGGTCTCCCCTTTTCGGAAGACCGTGGCTGGCTTGAAGGGACTGCTCGCAAGATAGCGGTCCACATCAAAGCTCAGTCCACTCGCTGCAAACAGGCAAACACCCATGACCACAAGGTGTGGGTTTGCGGCCGCAACTCAACCAATAACAGAAAGGATTTCATGCCGATGCACATTTACAATCAGCCTCTTGTCGTCTGCTGGGGCATGGGGCAGGACTCAACAGGGATGTGGTCGGCATGTGGGAGCGCGGCATAAGGCCAACCCGCCTCAGCAGCGCCGGTTATGTCATGGCACCCACAATTCTGGGTGCGATTCGTGATCGTAATTCCACATGGGCGCTGAATTGGTTGGGTTAAAAACAACCCAAGGATTCATTGCCAACACGTGGCCATCGCAGAAAAGTTGGTTGAAGTTCTTTCCGTGCCTGGTTTCGAAATCGACGTCCGCGGTATCAAGCAAACCACAATGCATTGTGTCTTGGCCTCCCGAAGGCGAGCTTCCAGCGCGGAACCTTGAATCGCCGATCGCAAGCATTTCACTCGGCACTTTGACTTCAGATTCCGATACGGCAGGAGCATCCGCCCAGAACATAACCGGCCCCAAGCCGAGATGTTCATGGTCTTTGGCGTAAGAGTCGTCCAAAACCAGTGCGCCCCAGCAATTGTAGGCATAGCTACCAAGCCGATCTGCTCCGCCCTTCGAAAAAGGTCCTGTGGTAATCCCTCTATAACCTGGGCAGTGGTATCCAGAGTTTGTCCAGTTCACTGGGTAATAAGGATACAGCTTGGTTGACCAATACACCATGCCGACCGCCTTGCCATCCCTGCCGATT
>JANXQE010000568.1 GCA_025356925.1 Limisphaerales bacterium
GGCGGATGACGATCGACTGCAGATCGTCTTCGGCGGAACCAGGGAATCGACCCAACTCCCGGCGAAGGGTCTGCAGACCAAAGGCATCCTCCTGCTGGACTACGATAACGACGGATGGCTGGACATCTTCGCCTTCGGCAACGGAGTCCGGGTTTGGCGAAATCTTGGTAAAGCCGGCTTCGAGGAGGTCACCTCGTCGCTGGGTCTGGATAATGTTGGGGCGGTGGATGCCATTGCCGCGGCCGATTTTGACGGTGACGGCGACACGGACCTCGTCCTGAGCTCGCCTGCCGGGTTGCAGTACTGGCGCAATGAAGGCGGCAACGCGAACCACCAAATCAAGTTGCACTTGGTGGGCAACCGCTCCAATCCCAGCGCACTGGGCGTGCGCGTCGAGATCCTGGCGGGCCGTTGGCGGGCAATTCGCACTCTGCAACAACTCCCGTTTGAAATCGGGGTGGGAAGACATGACCAGATTGATGTCCTCAAGACCCGCTGGTTTGACCTGGCAACGACTCTGGTCGATATCCCCGTGCAACCCCAACCGCTCACCCTGGCCGAGCTGGCGCTGCCCACGGGCTCGTGTCCTTATCTCTACGCCTGGGACGGACAGCGGTACCGATTCGTGACCGACATCCTCGGCGCCTCCCCGCTCGGGCTTCCCGTTTCCGAGACCCGCTACGTCGAGGTGGATCCCGAGGAATTCCTGGCGCTCGGCACCGAACAACAGTTTCCGCCGAGGGACGGGAAATACGAACTGCGGATCACCGAGGAATTGCGGGAGGTTCTCTACCTGGACAACGCGAAACTTGTAGCGGTTGATCACCCGGCCGGGACTCTGGTCCATCCTGCCAGCAAGATGGTTCCGAGCCACCCATTCCCACCCCACGAGCTCTGGACGTTGCGCCCGGTCGCAGCGCTGAAGCGGGCCACCCGCAGCGATGGGTTGGATGTCACCGAAGCCCTCGCGGCCGCCGACGGCCACCGAGTCGCCCCCGTGCGCCTGCGCGAGCCTCAACTCCGCGGTCTAGTCGAGCCGTTCGCGGTTACTTTGGATTTTGGCGAACTGCCGCTGGCTAAGCCGCTGGTGCTGGTGCTCAACGGCTGGCTCCGATTTGGAGGCGGCATGGCCAACATCGGCGGCTCGCTGGATCCCAACCTTCCGTTTCCGTTCCCGGTGCTCGAGGCCGAGCTGCCGGACGGGTCCTGGAAACCGGTTCCGGTGGTCGTGGGCGTCCCTGCCGGAAAGACCAAAACCATCCTGGTTGACCTCGACCAGAAACTACCCCTCGGAACACGCAAGCTCCGCCTTTCAACCGCCTTCGAGTTGTACTGGGACGCCGTCGAGCTGTGCGAAAAAACCTCCAGCGATCAGAACCGCGTCACGCCGCTACTCCCTGACCACGGCGATTTGCATTGGCGCGGGTTCAGCCAGTTCGTCCCTCCGTCCGACACCGCTCCCTTAACTCCGGATTACGAGCATGTCGAATCCACCCCGCCGTGGAGACGCACGCCTTCGGGTTGGTGCACGCGTTACGGGCCCGTCGATGCGCTGGTGAAAGAACAGGACAACGCTCTGGTTCTGTTAAACGGGGGCGACGAGCTCTCTCTGTCGTTCCCCGCGAATCTGCTTCCTCCAAAACCCGAAGGGTTTGTGCGCGATTTCTTCCTCGATGTCGTGGGCTGGGATAAAGATGCCGACTTCCACGTCGGCCAAGGCTGGCGCGTCGAGCCGTTGCCATTCCTAGGGATGGACGACCAGGCGTACGGCCATCAACTCCGACCATCAGGCCTCGACGACTCCTGGATCGCCAAATACAATACACGCTGGGTCGGTCCGATCGTGCTGAGGCCAGGCCCGTCCTCGAGTCTTGCGCTGCGATCCCGTTAAGCAGGTGTTCGTCACCTCACTCGGGCCTTCCTCATTGCAATCGGTAGCTGCCGTCATTGTCCCGGCTGCGCTGCGGGTGGAGGCACCATATGCTGAGCTTCCCAGGTGGCGAAGTTCCCGTCCATCGCGCTGTGGATCTCTGAGTGGCCATCGGCAAAGGCATATCCTTTGGCCCACCCGCCATTTGCGTTCTGCCACGGCTGCTTTTCTCGAAGCAGAATCACGGTCTGCGGATTCGCGAGCGAGCTCAACGAGCCTTGGTAGGCGATCTCTAGCTGGTCTGGCGTTAATCCGTATTTAACGGCACTGGGCTGGGAGGCTTCTGCCACAGCTTGCTCGGGAAGAAACGGCGCCGCCTGCTCAAAGCTCGCCGGCAATTGATCCTGGTTCTTTTGCGCGTAAAGTAAAAAGGCGATGACCCAATTTCGGGTGTAGTTCATTTTAGCAATCCCGGCCACTTTCACCTCATCCTCCGCAGTGTTCGCAATCTCGGCGGGCGGCGGCGCTTTCCTGGTGGCCGCCTGCACCTTGGCAGCTTCGGCCACTTGTCTCCGCAAATTACCAACTTCGCCTCGCAAGCGGAGCAGCTCCCGCTCCTGCTCCCCGTCGGCGGTTGGCGCCGAGCTTGCCCGCATGACCTGGTTTGAGAGTCGCTCGTTCTCCGCTCCGAACTGATCGACTTGCTGGTGCAAAGCGCGATTCTCCTCGCGCACCGCGAGTTGGGCCTGGTGTTGTAACCACACCGGAACCGCTACCCCGCTCAACACTACCGCACCAATGATGCCCGCCTTGATTTTTGTCATAGTAATTAGTTTAATAATGGTTGTCCCGCCTGCGGCCGCCGAACCTGCCAGAGCCGCTCCGGCAACTGTCGATGCCAATGCCGCCGGCGCCGCCGTTACCGCCTCACCCGCCAAACCAGCCGCCAAGGCCGCCGTGGAAAGCGCTACGCCGCGCTTGCTGAGCAAGGCATGCAACTTCTCCAGGGCCCGTGAAACTCTCATCCGCGCGGCATCCTCGTTGCTCCCCAGCGCGACACCGACCGACCGAAAATCGCGCTGCTCGAAAAAGCGCAGCAAAATCGCTGCCCGATCCTCCTCGCCCAACAGGTTTATGGCTTCATCGAGGATGGGCGCAACGGTGGCCAGGTTGGCTTGAGTGTGGTCGGGCAGCGATTCCATAAGTGCAACCTGTTGTTCTCGAGCCTGGCGCCGCCGCTCGCCGCGCAGGGCTTTGCTGGCAGCGTAGCAGGTATCCCGATGCAACCACCCGCCTAGCATCACATCCCGCGACAGCTCGCCGGCGTTGCGGCACAGGTGCACGAAAACGGTTTGCGTCACATCTTCCGCCAGAGGCCGGTCGCCGCCAACAACCCTAAGCGCGGTGGAATAGACCAGGTTGATGTAGCGCCCGACCAACTCGCGAAAGGCGTCTTCCGCCCTCGTCTCGGCGTACTGCGCCAGCAATTCTCGGCTCTCGATCATCTCTTTCATCAATAAAACCCCGCCCAACCGTAAAACCGAACAAAAAACTTCGGGCGACACTTCCGGCTTCTGCGGTTGAGGTTGCTCGCCGAAGCCCCACGATTACAATCCACGCCGCACGTGTGAAAGAAAAGAGCCGCCAACGCCGCCAGCCACCCCGACAAAGACGCGACACACCATTGTCGCCGGCAAGCAGGGGCCGCGTCCGCAGATTAACGCGGAACCTCGCACTGGCGTTTGGCCTTGCGCTGCTCGCCGGGGCTGGTTGGTTCGCCGCCAGTTCACGGAACAGTCGAGACCATACACCCGGGCATTTACCCGGACCGCGAACCGCTGTCCCAGGGGTCCTCCCGGCCCGCGGCGGGGCGCCCGCGGCCAATAACGATCAGGACTTCGGCACGCGGGTCAACCACGGTAATCAACTCCTGTCTGAAGGCAAAGCCGCAGAGGCGCTCGCGGTCTTGACGGAAGCGATGAAACTGCACCCTGAAGATGACGACGTTCACTATGATTTGGGCTTGGTCCTTACGCGGCTGGGAAGACTCGATGAGGCGATTCAGCAGTATACTGAGGCGTTGCGTCTGTTCCCCGACTACGTTGAAGCTCACAACAACCTGGGCAATCTACTGCTGCGGACCGGGCAGACCCAGGAAGCCATCCAACATTTCGAGACCGCAGTCAAGATCATGC
>JANXQE010000579.1 GCA_025356925.1 Limisphaerales bacterium
TTGGAACGACGACGCTGGTCAGTGCTGGTGGACCGGTTGCACAAGGAGCCAACGACAATTGTACCCCAACTGGCATTTCGAACGATGGCCGATTCGTCCTCTTTGAAAGCTCCGCGAGTAACCTGCTCCCGGGGGTGACCAACGGCGCAAACCAGGTCTTCATTTGGGACCTGGTCGGCGATACAACTTTCCTGGTCAGCATCGCCACAAATGGCGGACCTGCGGACGCGGCCTCGCGTAGTTCCAGCATGACACCGGATGGGCGCTTTGTGGCCTTTGTCAGTGAAGGCGACAATCTCGTGCCGAACGATACCAACGCCCTTCCGGATATTTTCGTTCGCGACCTTCAGAATGGAATGACTGTGCTTGCCAGTCCTGGGGCGATGTCGACGAATTCAAACCTGGCGGTTGGGGGATCGGAATCTCCGGTAATAACACCTGATGGACGTTACGTGGCCTTTTACAGTACCGCGACGAACCTGGTGTCCGGCGACAACATCGGCGGCAACATCTACGTCCGCGATTTGGTTGCATCAACCACGGTATGGGTGAGCTCGCAAGCGCGATCCGTGCTGGAGTCAGTGACTCTGACCTCAAATTCAGTATCGCACAGTCAGAGCATCAGCGCGGATGGACGGTATGTGGCTTACGTGGTGAGCCCGCCTCCTCCGACATCTTTTTTTGGCCCCAGAGTAAGCACCGCCAGCGGCATCATTCTCCGGAACGATCTCCAAACGGGGATCACCGATCTAATCACCACCAACTGCAACGTTCCGGCCGGGGCATATCAAGACCTTCGAGTTTTGGACATGACTCCCGACGGACGCTTCATCGCCTTTGTTGCCAATACCAATGGAAACGACGGTAATACCACCTGCATTAATGTTTGGGATGCGTCGACGGCTGTCGCAACGTTGGTGAGTGGCGATCAGAGCAACTCGGTCCCCGTTGGAACCGTCTGCCAATCGCCCGTGCTGAACAGCGGTGGAACTTCTTTGGCGTTCTTCAGTTCCTCACCGATCATGACGACATATGCAACCAACGGCGACCTACATCTCTACGTTCGCGACTTATTGGCGCAAACGACAGCAATCGTAGACCTCAATACGAACGGGACAGGTTCAACTCTGAATCCCGCCACAATCCCACGGCTCAGCGACGACGGCCGTTTCATTGCGTTCGAGTGCCCGGACGACCAGCTCATTGCGAATGACCGAAACCGCAGTTTTGACGTTTTCATTCGCGATCTTGCTGGGAACACGACGGAACTCATTTCGGCAATTGCCCCGGGCTTGTCTTCAAAGACTGCGAACGGAAACAGCAGTGCCACAAGAACCTCGGTCAGCAAGGACGGCCGCTTTGTTGCATTCGAAAGCGATGCGGATGATCTGGTTGGGAACGACACAAATGGCTGTCGTGACGTATTCGTTCGCGACTTGGTAGCCGGTTCGAACATTCTGGTAAGTGTCGACATGGCCGACCTCAGCAGCGGCAACGGTGTGTCCTATGAACCGTCAATAAGCTCCGATGGCCGATACGTCACCTTCACGAGCAGCGCTGCCAACCTCGTGCCAGGTGACACCAATGACGCCCCCGACATCTTCGTGCGAGATCTGCAAGCCGGAATAACAACCCTCGTGAGCACCAATACCCCTGGCTCGGGTCGGCTACGGCCACTGCCCGATGACGGTTCAATCAGTGCCGATGGGCATTTTGTGTTTTTCCGCAGCCAATCGAGTCTGTTTTCTCGAAACCAGCAGGATGGAACCTTTTACTCGCTCACACCTGCCGGGCTGTCATCTTTTACGCTATCGGAGGACGGGGGTTTCGCTGCGTTTATCGACGCGCCTAACGCGTCCCTGGGCTCTGTTTCTGTGTGGAGTTCGCAGGCGGCCGCCACGATCTACACCAACGCGAACCTCGTCGCCATCTCAGTCCTTGCAGTAGCCAACGATGGCGACACCATTGTGTATTCGACAGCATCCAACCAAGTGTTTGCGGCTAATCATACCGCTAACACCAATTGGGCGATTGACGCTGGCTTCTCTGGAGTCAACGGAGGCTTTGGGTTCAGCGCAGATGGGCGATTTTTGGTATTCGCCACCAGCCCCACACCGGCTGGAGCGAACCAAGTCTACCTGTACGATTTTCAATCGCAGGCAAAATCCCTTGTCAGCCACCGCTATTATTCCTCGTTTCCTGCAACTGGCAATTCTGACTCTCCGGCCATAAGCCCTGACGGGCGTTTCGTGGCCTTTCGGAGCGATGCCGCAACCATCGTAGCCAACGATACGAATGGGGTCCCGGACATCTTCCTTTATGATCGGTTAACACAGGCTTCCACCGCCCTCAGCATGAGTCGATTCGGTAGCTGGACGCCAGACAATCGGTCACTTGCGCCGGTATTCAGCGGTGACGGCTTTACTCTTATTTTCCAAAGTTTCGCATCCGACCTAGTTCCGCAGGACTTCAACCAGAGCGAAGACATCGTCTCTTTTACGATCCTCGGTGCCGATATCGGCCCGGCACCTGTAGCTGGCAGCGGCTTTTGGGTGAGTTGGCCTGCAATTCCTGGTCAGAATTACCGTGTACAGTTTAAAATAAGCCTTCAGGATCCAGCTTGGGCCGATGCCACCGGGACGGTAACAAATATTGGAACACGAGCGTACTTCAGCGATTCTGCCCCCGTATTTGGGCAAAAATTTTACCGAATCACTGGTTTCTAGCGGTTTAGTTCTCGAAACTACATGACAATTACTCGCAACTGGGATCCGCGTGACAGCGGAAGCAATGAGGCCGAAGAAGCAACGGCATATACGACCAGCAAAGACCGTCTTTTCGAATCAGCTTTCACCCTTGTGGAGCTTTTGGTCGTGATTGCTATTCTATTAATTTTAGTGGCGATACGTTGGCCAGCCATGGGCCACACGAGAAACCAGGCCCAAACTGCGGTCGATATTTATAACAATAGACAGCTTATGGCGGCGGCAAACATGTATGCAGCGGATCAGCAGGAATCTCTGCCTGGAAACGGTTGGGGCACAGACAGCGACTGTTGGGCGCACGCTGCAAACCTTCCTTTATATTTTCCGGTTACTGCTGCTAATTTTTCTACAGCTCTCTCTAATCAGGTTGAGTTCTGCAAACGAGGACAACTTTATGCTTACCTGCTAAGCCCAAAAATATTTAAATGCCCGAACGACCTCACGAACCAGCTCTATTTTCAGCGCAACATCTATTTCAGCAGCTATCTCTGGAACGGGGCTGTTTGCGGGTACGGCAATTATGTCACCGCAAAAGGGCAAGGCAGCTACAAGATCACCCAAGTCAGACCGAATTCCATATTACAGTGGGAGGCTGATGACCAAGCTCCTTTCTTCTTCAACGATTGCTCGGCCTTCCCGGACGAGACGATTTCGGGCAGACACGGGCCCGCGGCCACCGTTGGCCTGATTTCGGGAGGAACGCAGAGAATCTCATTAAAGGTTTGGTTTTCCTCAGCCTATGCCGGCTCGCAACAATCGCGCGGAGGCGGCATTCCGGCTTCGAGTCTTCCGAACCCAGCGTGGTGCAATCCGGGCGTTCGCTCTGGCCTGCAATACTGATGTTATGGCCGCAAGTGCGATTTTTCAGTCGATCGAATTTGCTTCGCGACAGGTTTGGATAACTCGGCCACCCAAACCTTAAGATGGAATGAAACAATGAGACGAGCAAATTGATGTGCCGACCTTACGGCATGGACAATGAAACTTTTCAAAAGCGAGATCAAAGATAAGCTAGCTAAAGTAATCCTCCTTTTAGGCATACTCCTGAGGATCAACAGCGCGATTGGAGCGATTGTTGTATGGGGCGATACTACCACCTTTGATCAAGCGGACGTTCCTGCCGGATTAACTAACGTAGTCGCCATTGCCGCTGAGGGGGATTACAGCTTAGCGCTCACAGGCGAAGGCAGGGTTGAAGGGTGGTCGAGCCTTTACGGGCCTGGAGCAGTACCTTCCGGCTTGAGCAACATAGTTGCGATCGCCGCGGGACAATCGCACGCGCTAGCGCTCCGGAGCGATGGCACGGTGGTTAGTTGGGGGACGCTGACGAACGTCCCTCTTGGGTTGACAAATGTCGTCAGCATCGCC
>JANXQE010000605.1 GCA_025356925.1 Limisphaerales bacterium
CGGAAGAGCTCGACGGAGGAAACACAACCGTGTTCGTGAGCATCCTGATTTGAAGCAATTGCTGCACGGAGGGCCGGTGCGAGACGCTCAGCATCCCCAACACCCGCTCACGGTTTTCCAGGCGAATCACGTACTCGGTGAAGGGATCCGAACCGGGATTTCGCAACCCGGATTCTTTTTCGAAAATGCTTTCAAAGTGTGGTTCAGGTCCGCCCCACACCACCCAGCCGGGATGCTGTCGCGCCAACTCGTCCACGGCGAATTCTAATTTCTCGCGGCCGGGGAGTTGTTCCTGGCGGGCCGCCTGGGCGAGCAACTGGGCGGCGCCCAACTGATTTTCACTGACCAATCCCAGTCCGTGCATCGCCAGGGAGGGCGTGTTTTTCCCCGCGCTTTGCAGCACACTGGGATCAAGAGCCCGCAGGTGAGCCGGGATAATCAAACCGAGCACCAATATCACCAGCCCAAAAATGGCGCAGACCAAGGAGATTACCCAACGGCTCATTTTCAAAGTTTATCCAAGCTCAAAGCTGGTATGACAATTGTCGGGCGACTGCAATTCAAAAGCAATAGGGTCTTGGGCTGCCTGGCGCATCGGGGGTTAGACGGCGTGAGGCAACCCGGTGTTCAACGGGAACTGCGATCGGGTGAAACTCCTTTTCTAACAGAGATTTCCTTCCGTTTTGCCGTTGGGTGGTATTAGCCTGGGCTATGAGCAATCGAGGCCTCGAAGGGAAAACAGCGCTGATCACCGGCGCCAGCCGTGGACTGGGCAAAGCAATCGCCCTGGCGCTCGCCCAGGCAGGGGCCCGATTGATCCTGGTCGCGCGCGATTTCGAACTGTTGACCCAGACCGCAGACGCGGCCCGCGCGCTCGGTTCGCAAGCCTCGGTCTTTCAAACCGATGTGACCGACGAGACCCAGATTCAGGATATGCAACGGGAGATCGCGGGCGAGTTCGGCCGCATTCAGATCCTCATCAATAACGCCGGGATGAACATTCGCAAGCCGGCCACCGAGTTCACGCTGCCCGAATGGCGACAGGTCATCGATACGAACATGACCAGCGCGTTTCTGATCTGCCGTTCGTTTGTGCCGCTGATGAAAGGCCAGGGATTTGGCCGAATCCTCAACCTGACGTCCATCATGAGTCATATCGCTTTGCCTGGCCGCACCGCATACTGCGCCAGCAAAGCCGGCCTGCTCGGATTCACCCGCGCGTTGGCTCTGGAACTTGCTCCCGAAAAAATCACCGTCAACGGGATCAGCCCGGGCCCTTTCGCCACCGAGATCAATACCCCGGTGATGCAAAATCCGGAGCTGAACCAACAATTCGTCTCCAGAATTCCCCTCGGCCGCTGGGGCCAGGTCGAGGAGGTCGGCCAACTGGCCGTGTACCTGTGCTCGGAAGCGGCCGGCTTTATCACCGGGACTGATCTGCTGATGGACGGCGGCTGGACCGCGCAGTAGTGAGGCACGGATTTGCGACGCGCGCTTCCGGCGCAGTGCCGACCTTCGACCTGTCGGATCGTAGAATTTATTCTGCCGACGCAGCGTTGAGCCTCAGCAGCGGAAACTTCCTGGCCCCCACCCCGATGGACGCCGTCCTGTCTAAAGTCGGCGTTACGGCAGCATGAAAAACTGCGCTACGGATCGGCTAGAGAACGAGCCGGAGCGTGGCGACGGCGGTGAGGATCAGCACCATCAGCTCGAACGTTTTCTGATTTATCCGGCGCAGAATAACGGGACCGAGCAGCGCGCCTGGGATCATCGGGATTAAGAGGATGGCATCCAACACCAGCGAATGGGATGTGATCAATCCCAGGTGAACGCTGAACGGCACTTTGAACGCGTTGACGAGCATAAAGAACCAGGCGCCCGTCCCGACGAAGGCCAGCTTCGGTAAGCCGATCGCCAGGAAGTATAGGACCATGACCGGGCCGGCCGCATTAGCCACCATGGTGGTGAAGCCGGCTGTTAACCCGGTGAGCGCGGCCAACCACCACGGGTGCGGCACATGCGAAGCAGCGGGCTCAGGTCGCCATTGGCGCCAGAGACTCAGGGCAACGATCGCGAGCAGGATCCCGCCGATCATTCTTTGCACCTGCAAGCTGCTAATGCGATCCAGTGCCAGATAACCGCCGGCAACCCCCAGTGCGACCCATGGGCAGAGTCGCCACAGATGCGGCCAACTGGCATGTTTGCGAAAGAAAGCCACGCCAAAGACGTCGCCGCACAACAGTAACGGCAGTAACGCGCCGGTTGATTCGCGTGCCGGCAGGGTATTGGCGAACAGTGCGACCGTCAGCACCGAGGCCCCAGCGATGCCCGTCTTGGACAGGCCGCTGCAAAACGCCGCCAGAGCCAACAAGGTCCACTGCCAGGGGGTCAAGGTCACGGTCGCGCAGGATGCGGGGTCAACGCCTCGTTGGCAATCGACTTTTGCTCCCACAGGAAGAGCTCCCGCGGGGCCTGATTACTCGAAGTCAGGAATCCCGAATACCGGCTCAGGGCGGGGTAATAGTGACCAGGTGCGACGAAAATATCCGCCTCAATGAGCGGCTCATTTTTCCTTCTTGCTGAACATCGAACCGACAAAGCCACCTTTGGAATCGTCATCGCGCTGGCGCACCTTTAATTGGCCGAGGACCGCGTGCCAGCCGATGTAAATTTTGTGCCACGAGTTTTCGAGATTGCGCAAGACCCCTTCATTCATTTCGCTTAAATAGCGCAACGACGGCGCGTTGCCGACCAGATCGTGAACTTCCTGGCGGCTGGGCGAGGTCACCTCGACTGCGGCCAGGATCAGTTCGAGTTCTTGCACCAGAACACTCTTGATTTCAAGGAACTGATTCTCGTCCTCGGCAGTGAACTTTTTGGTTCGGGCCAGGCTGACGAACTGGTTGAACTGCTTCCAGCATTCGAG
>JANXQE010000680.1 GCA_025356925.1 Limisphaerales bacterium
GCCGATCCGTCGGATTTAAACGCAATAGATTCACGACATGAGCTCGTTCAACGTGACGTGTCACTGTGCGTCGCCGACGCTTCGCAGCTTGATGAATTTACTGGGCAATTGTATGGAGAGGACGGTAAAACGTGAGGGGTAACCATTCCACTGCAGGGAAACCGGCGACGACGCCGCGATGTCATGCTGTAGGCCAGTGGCGCGGGTCGCTGAGCTTGGGTCGTTGGACAATTACATCTGCGATGCGCTTAGCCCGAGGCTTGCGCCAGAGCAAAGCGCAATGAAGTACGGCGTACGCGCAAGACAACGCCAACAGCGTGATCTTGAGGGTCATCTCGACCTGGGTGAACGTGACGACGCCGAACACGGCACCGTTAGGCAAAAGGACTTTCAAGGTTTCTTTCATGGGAATGTAGTCGTTAGGGTGTTGAGACGAATCTCTCTGCTTGCACAATCGCCACAACCGGCCAGATTTGTGCCGAGAGCAAAATCCAAAACAGTCGCGATCGGGTTGATCGCTTTGTGAGTCAGGCTGCCGAGGCGAACGCCGTTGAAAAACTTCTGATTAACTTTATCAAATGCTTCTCGCTCGAGCTCGACATGATCGCCGCTAAATTTGCCCGCCTCGACAATCGCCTGGAACAAGCCAGGGATTGACATGGATGCTTTTCGCAGGTCGATTAGTTTGATGGCGATCATTTACGTTCTTAACTACTCAGATTGTGATCGTGCTCGGCGGCAACGTTAGCGAGCCGTCAGTCCAGTGCAACGGGACGACGGTGGGCGGGCCGATGCGACGTTGGAACTGAAAGACGACGTTGCCCGAGCATCCGACGATCCCGAGCGCGAAGGATCGCGTGAACGTACAGGAAGGGTTCGCAACCGCTTGCAAAACTTGTGCGCCGGGTGGATTGGGAGGGTCAACAGTCATCACCAGATTGTCGGTCGGGATTCCGTTGCAATAGAAAGTAAAATAAATGCCTTCGACGAAGCCGGGGCACCCGCCAGTGTTGGGCGACTGAGCCGGTATCATGATGAAAGGCGCTAGATCAAAGACCAGAGTGCGGAGTACGCTGTACGCGTCGTAAAATTGCAAACTGGCGGTGATCTGCTTGTTCAATGTCGGATCGATCGTGATGCGCAAAGTCCACGTATTGCTGAAAGGATAAGCGGAGGATGAGAAGATCGTTTGCCCTGTGAGCGTGTTGGAAGCAGTCACGCCGCCCGTTAATAGACAGGTGCAATTAACGTTTGTAAAATTGAAGGGCACGTCCTGAGTAAAGGTAAACGTCATTTCATAGGTGTTCCCGCTGACCTTGGTGCCGCACGCTAGACCCGCATTAAACAACGGCGTAACCAGAGTGAGTGCATAGACGGGAGCGCCTGACGGGCCGGGCGAGTTGCCATCGGCCTGATCCGTGTAGTGAATAAACTGGACTCGATAGTCCGCGCGCGGGGGGAATGTCCGGATGTACTCCCGGACTTGCTTGGGACCGATTCCCGTGGGTCGCTGATCAGCGGGCCCCGCTTTTTGCGTATTCGGCTTGCGCCTCGGGGAGCCACTGCTGGAGTTGATTAATTCGCACGGCGTCCACCGGGTGTGTGCGCAGGAAAGTGGGAGTGGCGTTCCCACCTTGCTGCTGGTTGAAGTCAGCGAATCGTTGCCAAAAGGCGACTGCCTCGTTTGGATCGTACCCCGCTCGCGCCATATAGATTAGGCCGATGTGGTCGGCCTCAGATTCCTGGGAGCGGCTATACGGCAGTTCAACGCCGACTTTTGCGCCCAGGCCATACGCCGCTGATACCATGCTCCGGACTCGGGGGTCTGAAGCCGATACACTTGAATCCAAAGCCTGACCGACTGCTTGGGTGAGCTCTTCCTGACTCATCCGCGATGCCCCGTGATGGGCCACCGCGTGGCCGATCTCATGGCCGAGCACTGTGGCCAGCCCCGCGTCGGTTTTCGTAATCGGCAGTATGCCCGCGTAGACTCCGACTTTTCCGCCCGGAAGACAAAATGCGTTGGCTTCTTTACTGTCAAACACGACAAATTCCCACTGGGCACCCGGGAGATCTTTACTCGCTACCGCGGCAATACGTTTGCCGACGCTTTGGACCAGCGTATTAATGCTTGGGTCGTGATTGATGGGTGTGTCTTTCTTGAGCTGGTCAAAGCTCGATAGGCCGAGGGCCATTTCCTGGTCGGAAGACACGAAGTTCAGTTCATGCCGCCCCGTGACGGGGACGGTAGAGCAGCCGGTGAGCAGCAGCACGGGCAGGACACTCAGGGCCCAGTTCCGCAGCAAAAGTAATGCGTGATTGTTCATCGTCGATAAAGCGGACCGAAATGCATTGAAGCATTATAGTCAAGCGCATCGAAGTTGTCGAATCTCGAGCATTGGCGGAGCTGTCTCGGGTTGATACGTCGGCTATTTTCCGGGCCACCGACCTCGGCCCTGCGGAGAACCGGAGTCTAGGCCATCCGCTCCGCCCTTTCCCATTGACTCGCGCGATCACGCCTGTTGGAATTGTGTGAGAATTGGCAATGATCACAGGACGCCGCACACACTGGTTGGCCTTGGCGGCGATCGCTTCGATCTTCTGGCTGGCTGGTCTGAAAGTCCGAGCCAACCCCGGCACGACCAAACAAGAGTCCTTGGACGAGTGGCGCAGCCTTACCTCGCCGACAGCTCCCGCTCCTCGCGTTTTTGTCAAAGGTGATCACCTCCGGTTTTATTTCCCCGCAGGGGACGGAATCGAAGCGTTTGACGCTCACTGGAGCCGGTTGCGAGTTCCGACCGGCCCATACAAGGTCAGCTCAGCTTTGCTCCGATGGGACCAGAAGTTGTCGCGCATGCCTGAGCACGAGCATGGCTGGCGGGAAGCAACCGTGATCGGCGCCACCGAATGGCGCCAGTTAGCGACCAATCTGATCAGCGCGCTAACGCCCACAACTCCCGGTCATGGAGCGTTCTACCAGGCGTTCCTGGCGGACCGGCTCGTATATCGCGACCCGCTGGGGGTTCCCCGCGTGGCGGCAGCGACTGAACACTCGCGCGACGTGTTTATCGAACATCGGTTTTCACTGGATGAGACCCTGGAACTGGTGGCGCGACAGGTGGAAGAACACCTGTCCAACAGTTATCCAGCGGAGTCGCTTTTCCTGATGATGGCGCCGAACATTCGAAGTTTCACCCAGCCATTATTGCTGGATCGCCAGCAGCGCCAGTGCGTGCTCCTGGCGCCAGCCGCCTTGTACGATTCTACCGACCGGGGCGCGACTTTGGCGACCACGGCGCAAGGACTCAGCGCGCTCTTGCCGGAGAGTCATGGACTGGCGCTCCTGAAATGCCCGATCTCCAGCGCCGCGCGATTGGCAGATTTGGCAATCGCGACACTCGTCAAGTTTGTCCGGATGCCCTTGCCCAAGCCCAGCACCCAGGCGCCGGTTTTGCCGGCCGGCCCCGGGATGAATTTGGACGCCTGGGAATCCTGGCTGGACCGGTATACCGGCACACGGCGCGAAGACGGACACTTGCAGCTCCAGATTGACGGAGATCGCTTCTTTCCACGCTTCCGCCAGGCGATCGCGGAAGCGACCAATTCCATTCACGTCAATGTCTACATCTTCGATCGAGACGACGTCGCCGTCGATTTTGCCGACCAACTCAAGGCGCGGTCCCGGCAGGTGGATGTGAAAGTGATTCTCGATCGCATGGGAAGTATCGGCGCCGGTGCGTCGCCGCCGGCCACAGCCATGCCTGAGGATTTCGTCGCCCCAAGTTCCATCGTCTCATATCTGCGCCACGACTCGGCACTGCGAGTTCGGACATTTTTAAACCCGTGGTTCTCCTCGGACCATGCGAAAACGATCATGGTCGACGGGACTCGCGCCTGGCTGGGTGGGATGAATATTGGTCGTAAATATCGCTATGAGTGGCATGACCTCATGGTCGAAGTCACCGGCCCGGTCGTGAGCTCGCTTGAAACCGAGTTCCGGCGTGAGTGGGCGCATGCGGGCCCCTTGGGCGATTTGGCCTACGCCGCCGCCGTCCTGGGCGGCTCACCAAAGGCGGCTCCGCCGCTGCCAGGCTCTTCGATGAAAGTCCGCCTGCTGCCGACGAAAACCGCCTGGAAACCTTTCGCGACCGCCGTGCTGGGCTCAATCCAGCAGGCTCAACGATTTATCTATGTCGAGAACCCTTACCTCTTCGACAAGCGCGTCATCCTCGAGCTGGTAAAAGCCCGCAGCCGAGGTGTGGACGTCCGCGTCGTACTTCCCTGCGTCAACGATTTCAAGGCGGCCGGCCGAGGCAACCTCGTCGTCGCTAATTATTTCCTCGAGCATGGCGTCAGGGTCTATTTTTATCCCGCTATGACGCATGTCAAAGCCCTGCTGGTCGATGATTGGTCCTGCCTGGGTTCGGGGAATCTTAACCACCTCAGCCTCCGCGTGAATCATGAACAAAACATTGCCACCTCGGATCCCGGCTTCGCGGCTCGTGTCAGGCAGGAGCTGTTCCAGGAAGACTTTGCCCGATCCTATGAACTCAAAGAACCGGTATCGGTCGACTGGGTTGATTTCCTGACCGACCTGGCCTTTGAAGGGTTTTGAACACGGGCGCGCGGGCGTAATTGTTCTCGACGTTCTCTGCGTTTTGCATGGATCAGACCAGCAAGCGTTCGAGCGCGTCGCATGCCACGGAGGAGCCGGCTTCGCCCCTGACGACGCTCCCGAGTTCCGTCGCCTTGCGCCGATAGTTGGATCCGTCCAGGAGGAGTTTCAGCTCCTGGGCCGCCCGGGCCGCTGAATAGCTCTTGCGCGAAATGAGCCGGCCCGTGCCGAGCCGGACCATTCGCGCCGCGTTGTCCGGTTGGTCAAAATTATAGGGCATGATCAGCATCGGGCACGCAGCCCGCAAGGCTTGGCCGGTCGTGCCCACACCGCCTTGATGGACTACCGCCGCTGCCCGGGGAAATAGCTCTGAAAATCGGACGTAGCCAAACGCGACAACCCCTTCCGGCAAGGGAGCCGGAGGAGGATTGCGTCCGACACGGAGAACGGCCCGCTTCTTTAGCAAGCGGGCGGCTTCGGCACTCTCAGGGTAGAATCTGCCGGGGTCCAGCACGGCGGCAGAACCAAGGGTAAACACGATCGGCGGCTGGCCCGATTCCAGAAATTGAGTCAATTCTGCGGGCAGCGGGTCTCGCTCAGCTTCGCCGTCGTAGAACGGAAATCCCGTTATGACGGTGTTCGCGGGCCAATCGGGTTGCGGGTCGGCGAGCACTCGCGAGAAGAGCGCCAGGACAAGTTGTGGGGAAAACTTGCCTTCACAAATCGGGTCCCGGCCGGGCGGGAGGCCTAGTTTGGCTCGGAGGTCACGAACGGGCTCGCTCCACTTGCGCGTCACAAGTTTAATTGCCTGAATTCCGAGTCGCGTTACGCCGGGACCCAACCATCGAAACACTTGCGCCAGCTTCGGAAACGGTGGGAGCACAGGCGGGTCGTGGACGGAGAAGAACGACATGGGCGCGGTGGTATACGATGCCCAGCGCACGCCGAGTTTCTCAGCAATCAACGGCGCCGGGTAAACCAGTTCTCCAGAGACCAGCAAGTCAATAGCCGGGTGCCCGGTTACCGCTCGCAAAAGATCAGCGTAGGTCGCAGCGAGGTGTGGCATGATGAATTTCCTCAGGAGCCGCTCCGCACCCTTCCGCGGGTCCATAATCTCTTTGACCAGGTGTGCCATGGCTTCGTTTTCCGGTGAGGCATCGGGATGCAAAGGGTCAAACCCAAATCCTAATGCCTCGATCCTGGACCGGTATGTTGCGCTGCTGCAAAAGCGCACGGTATGCCCACGCCGACGAAGCTCCACCCCAAGGGCAATCAACGGATGCAGATCGCCTAGGGATCCTATGGTCGCCAGCAGGATGCGGCTCATCGGGGTGAGAGGGTAGGGGATCCTGCCTCGCGGGAACAGAACATCCGCCTTCTGGTAACGGTCGAGCTCCCCATTTTCCGGGATTATGCCATATTAGGCGCGTGACATCCGAAGCAAAAAATGATCGGCTCCTAAACCACATCATCATCTACGGATTTTCTTTCTCTTTCGGTTCGGTGGTGGCTTCGCTCCAAGCGTTGCGGCCCGCTCCCGCTGGGTTCGTCATTGAATTGTCGCGGTGGAGCCTGGTGGCGTTCCTGGTCGGCGCGGCGCTCACGCTGCCTTGTTTTCAAATCATCGTCTATTCCCGACGCCAGCATCTGAGGCGCCTGGCTCTGGCAGCCGTGGTCTTCCTTGGGCTAGGGGCCTTTTTCTATCCGATCCGCGTGGTGCCCCAGGACAAGGTGCGCGCGGTGTTTGTCGGACTTGCGGCAGCGGCAGTGGCCTTGTCCATGGTCGGCGGCTTGCTACTCGCGCTCCACCGTTTCTTCGAAAACGAGGAGAAACGCGGCAGGCCGTAGGCAGTGAGCAGGCACTGGTTTTCTGTCACTCGCACCGCTGTCCTCGCCCGCGCCACGGGATATATCCACTCGTCCCTTGGCAACGGTTTCAACCGGTATACCCTGACGGCATGAAGGCGAACCGGCTGAGTTGGTTGCTGCGTTACTTGCGTCGCGGCACCGTTCTTCGACTAACTCACGAGCCAGTTGAGAAAGCAGCCGTGCTGGTGCTGGCATATTGAGTGCATGTGGCGACGCGCGCAAACCTCCGGCCTTGCTGTCCGGGCCGACCAAGCTCCAGAGAAGCAATGAAGACTCGCACATTCTTGACTGCTGAGTGGCGGTACCTGGCAATGCTAAACTATGCAGTTGACCCATCAGCGTTAAAGCGGTTCGCACCCCCCGGCACAGAACTGGACTCCTACCGAGGAGATTATTTCGTCAGCGTCGTTGGATTTCGTTTCCTGAACACCAGGGTGTTTGGCTGGGCATTCCCATTCCACCGCAGCTTTGAGGAGGTTAATCTGCGCTCTTACGTTCGCCGCCTGACCGACGAAGGCTGGAGACGTGGCGTTGTCTTCATTCGGGAGTTAGTTCCCCGCCGTGCCATTGCCTTTGTTGCTCGCACGTGCTACGGCGAACCTTACACTGCGCTGCCCATGCGCCACAAAATCGACCACACCACAGAGACGATTCGCGTGGAATATGGCTGGCGACGTCAGGGAAGCTGGGAATCACTTTATGCGGCCGCCGAGGGGCAACCGAAAGCGATTGAAACGGGCTCCCTGGAGGAGTTTATCACGGAACACTATTGGGGCTACACCGCGCGCGGAGCGGGGTGTGGCGAATATCAAGTCGAGCATCCTCGCTGGCAGGTCTGGCCTGCCACGGAGGCAACCCTGGAGGCGGAGGTTTCAACACTTTATGGCAACGCTTTTGCGGAGAGCTTAGCAGCGCGGCCTGCGTCGGCTTTCATCGCTGACGGTTCGCCAGTCGTCGTGCGACGGGCATCCGTTGCAACGGGAGCGAGCCCCACAGTGGCCGAGAATTAAACGGCACTTGGCATGATGATTTCGACCCAATACGTCTCGGAAATCCGGTTGAGGCGAGAAGGTGTAGAATCATTCGACCGCTACCCGTTCTCCCTCGCAGCGGTGCGGACGCTGGAGAAGCTGGAACTTCACCCATCTGTCACGTTCTTCGTGGGGGAGAATGGCTCAGGCAAATCCACTCTCCTTGAGGCCATCGCGGTGTCCTGCGGCTTCAACGCAGAGGGTGGGTCCAGGAACTTTAGATTTGGAACGCGGGAATCGCACTCCGAATTACATCGCTTCCTCCGCATTGCTAGAGGCTTCCCTCGCCCGCGTGGGGGCTTTTTTCTACGAGCCGAAAGCTTCTTCAACGTTGCCACTGAGATTGAAAAGCTAGACGCGGAGCCTGGACCAGGTCCGCCGATAGGGCCTGCTTACGGAGACCGCTCACTGCACGAACAATCACATGGGGAAGCCTTCTTGGCTTTGCTGGTAAACCGCTTTCACGGAGAGGGTCTCTATCTGCTGGACGAACCCGAGGCTGCTCTATCGCCGAGCCGCCAACTCGCCGTCATCACGCGGATTCACGACTTGGTCAAAGCGAAGTCCCAGTTCATTATCGCCACGCATTCCCCGATTCTGATGGCCTACCCGCATGCCTGTATTTATTCCTTCTCGCAGAATGGCATAAGACGCGTCGCCTACGAGGACACCGAGCATTGCCGCATAACAAGGGACTTTCTCTTGAATCCAAAACGGATGCTGAATGTATTGATGGAACCTCCGTCCGGGGTCGACGGACCATAGCCTCGAAGCGTCCGGCACTTCGCCGCTCAATGCTCAACCGCTGAGAAGGTGCGGTGGTCCTGCAAGCGCGCAGCAGCAGGGAAGGGGAGCCGGAGCGCCAGGGACCCACCGGCCTCCGCGGCAAATGATCAGCCCCCAGCTGAGCAAATGGCCAGCAGCAATGAGGGGTTAACCGCGGCCGCGTTGGATCTGACCCTGGGCGGGACTGACTGGCAGGCTGCGAGCGGGGTAAGGCTCGATGCTCTAACACGATTCTGATGCAGGTCAGGTTCGACTCTCGACGCATCGAGCTGCCAGGACTGCGGTTTACACCCCGGC
>JANXQE010000688.1 GCA_025356925.1 Limisphaerales bacterium
CGGAAGGGACGCCCGTCAGGCGAGAAATGCGAATGTGGTACTGAGTTTCCCGATAGCGATAATGGATGGTGAATGTGTCCCAGGTTTTAGGGAGGCTGGGTGTCAGGCGCAGGTGATCGCCTTCCAGATTCACGCCGAGCAGGTTTTCGAGCAGGAGCCGATACATCCAGCCCGCGGAACCGGTGTACCAGGTCCAACCGCCACGTCCGATGTGGGGAGGGAGCGCATAGACGTCGGCGGCGATGACATAAGGTTCCACTTTGTAGGTCGCGATTTGGTCGGGAGCGGCACCGTGGTGGACGGGATTGAGCAGGGCGAACAGCTCCCAAGCCCGATCGGTTTCGCCCAGCAGGGCAAAGGCCATGGTGGCCCAAATCGCGCCATGAGTGTATTGGCCGCCATTTTCGCGGACACCGGGCAGATAACCCTTGATGTAACCCGGGTTAAGGGCGGAGTGATCGAAAGGGGGATCGAAGAGCTGGATCAATCCGATGTCGCGGCGAATCAGGCGCTCGGATACTGCTTTCATAGCGTCGCGGGCGCGCTGGGGATTGCCGGCGCGGCTGATGACCGACCAGCTTTGGGGGAGGGCATCGATCTGACATTCCGGGTTGGCGCGAGCCCCCAGGGGCTCGCCGTTGTCGAAGTACGCCCGGAGATACCATTGACCGTCCCAGGCGTGTTGCTCGATGTTATGTTGCAACTGACGGGCCTGGGTGAGGCAATGCTCGGAAAAGACCGTGTCATTGCGGAGGCGCGCCAGCCCCGCAAATTCGGTCAACACGTCGTAGAGGAAAAATGCCAGCCACACACTTTCGCCACGCCCATCCTTCCCGACGAGGTTCATGCCGTCGTTCCAGTCGCCGCAGCCCATGAGCGGCAAGCCATGCCGGCCGAATTTCAGCGCATGTTCGATCGCGCGAACGCAATGTTGGTAAAGGCTGGCCGATTCTTCGGAGCGGTTGGGCAAGTCATAATAGGATTCCTCCTCCGGCTTGACGGGTCGGCCTTCGAGAAAGGGAACGGACTCGTCGAGGACTCCGGTATCAGCGACGCAGGTAACATAACGGCAGGTGGCGTAAGCCAGCCACAGGAAGTCATCTGAGAAACGGGTTCGGACGCCGCGGCCAGCCGGAGGGTGCCACCAATGCTGCGCGTCGCCTTCGCGGAACTGGTGCGCCGCCGCGCGCAGCAGATGTTCACGGGTGAGGGCTGGTTCGGCGTGCACCAGCGCCATCACATCCTGCAATTGGTCGCGGAAGCCGAAAGCTCCGCCGGACTGATAGAACCCGGTGCGAGCCCAAAGGCGGCTGCTCAAGGTCTGATACAACAACCAGCCGTTGGCCATCACATTCACAGAGGGATCGGGGGTTTCCACCTGCACTGCGCCGAGCGTCCGTTTCCAGTATTGCCAGACCCCTTCGAGGGCGACACGACTGGCATCGGTGGGGCGGAAGCGGTGGATGAGCGTTTGCACATCGGCGAGGTTTCGTCCCACACCCAGCCGGAAGCTGGTTTCCCGGCGCTGCCCGGCGGGCAAATCAAAAGCCACTTGTAACGCGCCGCAAGGATCCAGCCCAGCTCCTGTCTTTCCTGAAAGGCGCGTCCGCTTGAGAGCTCTTGGGCTGGCGAGGCTCGCGTTTCGGCCGAGGAATTCCCGCCGATCACCTGTGAAGGTTCGGGTGGGATCACTTACATCCACAAACGCGATACGTTCGGCAAACTCGGTATTGAACGGATTGCGCGCCAGCAGGGCGCCGGTTTTTAGGTCCACCTCGGTCTGCACGTGCAGCAGGGTCTTTTGGCGCAACTCTCCCAGCACCCATTCCCAGTAACCGGTTACGGTCAGCGAGCGAGCCCGGCCCGAGACGTTGCGCAGGTTCAGAACCGCGAATTTCACAGGCGCATCCATCGCCACATAAATCGTCAACTCGGAGGCGATGCCGTTCTCGGTGTGCTCGAACACCGAATAGCCGAAACCATGGCGGATGACGTAGGGTGTTTCGCCATGAGCGGGCAGGGGGGTGGGAGACCAGAATTGTCCCGTCTGTTCATCCCGGATGTAAAAGGCTTCGCCCGTGGCGTCGGTGACGGGATCGTTGTTCCAGGGCGTAAGACGAAATTCGTGGCAATTTTCGACCCAGGAGTAAGCGCTCCCACTTTCCGAAACGACGGTGCCGAAATAGGGATTGGCCAGCACGTTCACCCAGGGGGCGGGAGTCACGCGGCCGGCCGACAACGTGATGACATATTCACGTCCGTCGCGGGTAAAACCGCCCAGGCCGTTGTCAAAAATCAGCTCCCGCGGCGAGAGCGACTTGGGTATCTCCCGCGTCGGAGAGCGGACCGGAGCGAGCAAAGGGATTATTGGATCAGCAAGCGGCGGCCGCTCCATTTGTTCACTCAACGTCCCATTCTCGTCGGACAGAACCAGCCGGGCGACCGATTGAAGCAGCACCCTGTCTTCACTGGAGAGCTGTTCCTGGCGCCGAACGAAAATGCCACCCGGTTTGTCGAGCATTTGGGCTTCGATGCCTGAGGCGATCAAACTGAAGATTTGGTCCTGCAAGGGCTGGCGATACACGGAAACGTCCTCATTGAGAATCACCAGGTCAACCGGCAATCCTTTCATCCGCCAGTAGGAGTGAGCCCGGAGCAGTTGCTGAACGATCTCGATTTTGTCGGGGTCGCTGATGCGCAGCAGGACGATCGGCACGTCGCCAGAGATACCATACCCCCAAAGGCCGCTTTGCCCCCGCCGGTTGCTGAGCAGCATGCTGGGAGCGGCGCGCCGGGCAGGATTGGCATAAATCAAGTCGCCCGCCAGCCGGGCATAAAGCTGGGCGTCGGCTTCCGAGGCATTGAGATGGCGCAGCGTGACCTGGCTGTGGGTCCAGGCCAGATCCAAAGCCCGGTCGGTCATTCGCGGGTTGTAGTATTTTTCGACGAGCGCCAGGGCCGCATCGCGGCTTTCGGCCATGCCCATG
>JANXQE010000712.1 GCA_025356925.1 Limisphaerales bacterium
TCCATTTTCCATCGGGCGACGGGTGGGCGAACCAGTTATTGTACTCATCAGCGGTCACCTGCTCCTGGTCACTGCCATCGGGCTTCATACGCCAAATCTGCATCGTACCGGTTCGATCGGAATTGAAATAAATGAACTTTCCGTCCGGGGTGTATTCGGGTCCGTCATCCAGGCCTTTGGCCGTAGTGAGCCGCTTTTCTTCGCCACCGTCGGCGGGAATCGTGTAAACATCGAATTCGCCGTTTCGTTCGCCACAGTAAGCCAGGGTCGTGCCGTCCGGGGACCATCCGTGCCAGTACGATGGCGCCAGTGTCGTAATCGGTTTGGGCGGGCCGCCTCCCGCTGGAAGAATATAGATGAGGGACTTGCCACCGCGCGACTGATCGCTGATGGCCAACCGCAGACCATCCGGTGACAGACCGTGATCGTTGTTGCAGCGATTGGCGAAACCAGTGTCGATCTCAACGGGCTTGCCTCCCGTTACAGGCAATCGGAAGATCCGTCCGCCCGAGTTAAAGAGCAGGAATTGGTTGTCCCGCGTCCAGTTCGGGGCCTCGATGTGGTCCAGCGTATGGTATGCCACGCGGCGGTCTTTGGAGTTGATGGGCACTATCTCGATGCTCGCGTGCAGAATCGGTTTTTGATCGGCTCGATTTTCTCGAGCCTGCAACACGACCTGGGAGAACCGGGCTGCTTCCAGGGCCTTGTCATCATGCGCGCAAACGGCGAGGCCAACGTAAACCGGATCGGAAAGTTTGATGCGCATGAACGGGCCGGCCGGTCCGAGCGTCGGTCCGGAGGGATCGGTGGCGGTCAGGAAGAAAACCTCCCCTTGTCGTCCAATACCCACCAGCGGCGGCCGGCTAAGGTTAGCCTGAATCTCGTGGGTGAGCCCTCCCGGAGTTTCTCGAAACTGAAGTGAAGTCAGCCCGTCTCCATGCACGGCGACGTCCACATAAGGCGAGTCGGCCGTCAGGCTCTGCCGAATCATCAGGCAAGCCTTGCGGTGCGCATTGCCACCCGCGCCGCGCCAATCAACGGCGGCCTGAAACGTGAAATCGCCCGACACCTGTTTCCACACAAAATGGAACGCGTCGTTGGTGAACCACATGTTCTCACCTCCCCCGGACACCAGGTAGGAACCGGCCGCGTCGACAACAGCCGGCCCGGTTTGGCTCACTCTGCCGATGTCCGCCTGATGCTCGAACAAGCCCAGCTCAGCGGATCGTGTTATTGATGGCGCACAAACGACCTGGCTGGCAAGCAGGAGGTGGACCGGTAAAGCGCGCAAGCTAACCCGGGAGGAGCACTTCGAAATCTTCATGGAGGTTGGTTATACAGGAAGACCAAAATGGTTGCAACGGGTCAGGGGACCTGGCCTACAAAATCTTGTAGTCCGCAGGAAGTAAGCCGGACCCTCTAAGGAGGCGTAAATAAATAAAGGTAGCAACAGCGAAGGGAAGCGTGGTATAACAGCCACGCATGAGCGCCATCGCCGTGCTGAAGCAGAAGTTTCGGCTCATCTGGCCACTGTTGAACGAGCGAACCAGGCGGCTTACT
>JANXQE010000714.1 GCA_025356925.1 Limisphaerales bacterium
GACGGTATTGGGGGGCATGCACCTGAACCAAGTGATGCCCTTCGCCGCAGTGACGTTTACCATTGCGAGCATGGCGTCGATGGGATTGCCCGGGTTCAGCGGATTTGTCGCTGAATTGCAGGTCCTGATTGGCGCATGGCAAGCTTTCCCAACCCTCACGGTCCTGGCGGGTTTGGGGATCCTGGTGGGCGTGGCCTACACCTTGCGCGTGCTGCAGAAAGCGTTCTTTTCGGACCAGGAGGCGGCGGCGGTTCCGACGGCGAAGAACGGGGTGGGACATTTGGACGGTACGGCCATTTCGATTCCGGAGCGACTCGGAGCGGTGCTCCTGATGGGAACGTCGCTGCTGATCGGGTTGTATCCGAGGTTGTTGTTGGACCTGATCGGGCCGAGCTTCAGCTCCGCGTTGTTCGATGGGCTACGAAAGGGAGGCGGGTGGTAGAGGGATGAGCTACCTCGAATTGTTAAACCTGGCCGCGCCCGAGGCGATTATCGCGCTTGCGGCGCTGGCCGTGCTCGCGGCGGATATGTTCGCTTTGCGTGAGTTGGAACTCCACTTCCGGCTGGCAATCAGTGCGATGATTTCCTGTGTTGGTTGCGTGGCGGCCATCGGCTGGATGCTTGCCCTGCCGGAGCATGGCAACGTGATGGGGGGAATCTTCATCGTCGACCCCTTGGGCCAGTTGGTGAAGATCGGGCTGCTCGTGTTGACTCTCTTCACGATTTTGATTTCGCTGGAGAGCAATTTTACCGTTCATGCCGGTGAATACTTCGCCCTGGTTTTGCTGGCCACTGCCGGGATGATGTTCCTGGTCAGTACGGCCGACGTTTTGATGATTTTCATTTCACTCGAACTCACCAGCCTGTCGCTCTATATGTTGACGGCCTTTGACAAGCGGGATGTCCAATCCGCTGAAGCCGCGCTCAAATATTTTCTTTTTGGGAGCATGTCAGCGGCCTTCACACTGTTTGGCTTGAGTTTGCTCTATGGCCTGTCCGGCTCGACCAGCCTGGAGCAGATCGCTGCGTCGATCCGCGGGCCGAGGCTCGATCCACTCCTGGTGCTGGCTCTGGTGATGACGGTGATTGGGCTTGGTTTTAAGGTGGCGGCGGCGCCGTTCCATCTTTGGGCGCCGGACGTTTATCAGGGCGCCCCGGCGCCCAGCGCGGCGTTCATCGCGTCGGGCTCGAAAGTGGCGGGGTTTTTTGTCCTGGCGAGAGTTATGGCGACAGGATTCAAAGGGGCCGAGGGGAGCGGTGCCTGGCACGGTTATCTGCCCGGCTGGGTCCCACTCCTGGCGGTACTCGCCGGGCTTTCGATGGTGGTGGGCAACTTCGCCGCCCTGGTGCAAACGAGCGTGCGCCGGCTGCTGGCCTATTCCGCGATCGCCCACGCAGGCTATATGCTGATCGGGGTCCTGGCGTATGGCGGCTCCGGCCTGGCGTCGCTGCTGTATTATTCCCTTACCTACGGTCTGACGACGTTGGGCGCCTTTGGAGTGGTGGCGGTAGTGCAGCAACAGACCGGAGGTGACCGCTTGTCGGATTTCGCGGGCCTCAGCCGCCGATCGCCGGGGCTGGCCATCTGCATGATGATTTTCATTCTGTCGTTGGCCGGCATACCCCCGCTGGCGGGGTTCGTTGGTAAATTCTACATGTTCAGCGAAGTGCTGCGGCCCGGATCGCCCGGGATGGGCCTGCTGTGGCTCGTAGTTCTGGCCATCGCGCTGAGCGCGGTCTCCCTTTACTACTACCTGCAAGTGCTCAAGCAAATCTTTGTCGCGCCGAGCCCGGGCGCGGGCACGTGGGTGAGCGTAGCGCCAGTTACCCAGCAAGTGGTTTTGGGAGCGCTCGCGTTGGCGGTGCTCCTCCTGGGTTGTTTTCCGGGATGGCTGGTGCAACGGTTGGCCGGAGCGATGGCCCCGGGATAGGAAATCCGAAACCCGAAGGCCGAAGCCCGAAAGAAGGCCGAAATCCGAAGACGGAGGCCTGCGGCCTGGTAGCGCTCTTTGGAAGAGCTGGCCAACCACCTGGTGCCGGCCGTTGTAACGTTGCGTATGAGAATCCCCCGTCAATCGGCAAAAGAGCATATTACGTTGCAAAGATTATAGGACTGACCCCTTCGCATTTCCCGATAATGGCACGATAAATTCCCACGGGCGAAACGGTTTGGAAACCAGCCGTCGGCTTTTTGAATTTACTAGTGGTTTGTGAGCAGTCACTTACAACAATCCCGAAAAGGTGGCACCTCCACTGCTAACCATGTCATGGAAATCCGAACCAGAGCTTAAACTATTAGCAATAAGGGATCACCGCTGAGGACAAATGAACGAAATCGAGAAAGCAAATCTCCCTTTCCGCAGGGCGTCGAAAAGCAATTTCTTATCAATCATAAGCAGCAGCCCTATGGCGCTCGATAGTGTCTTAGCCTTGCGGGGGCAGTTCGCAACGAGAGGAATGCAACTTGTCTGGCCTACGCCTCCGAAAATAGCGAAGGTCGAGAAGTTTTTCTTTGGCCATCATGATTAGGAACTTGCGCTGGAGAGGCGGGCAAGGCC
>JANXQE010000723.1 GCA_025356925.1 Limisphaerales bacterium
GGCGGATCCGGGGGCAGCGATTTCACCGTGAGCTCCGACGGCAATGGCGCTCGGGGCGGCAATACCATCGGTGCCGCCATCTGCAGCCTCGGTGGAGAACTGAATTTGACAAATTGCCTCATTGTGGGCAACACCTCTATCGGTGGTAACGGGGGTTCGGGTACTGGAATCCTTGGAAGCCCGCCCGGAGAAGGGGGAAGCGCCTTCGGGGCAGCTCTTTACTGTGAAAATGCAGGTGCCGGGCTTGAGCAACTTACGTTTGCCAGCAACAGCGTCGCTGGTGGGACTCCGGGAAACTCTCCAGGAATCGGAGTCGGAAACGGGGGCGACGCAGCGGCGGGCGCTCTTTACGCGAGCAACTCTGTAATCTTGCTCGAAAAATCGGTTCTGGCGCAGAACAGCGCCGTGGGTGGAGGACCGCTAATGGCTCCTAATTCGCTATCTGCAGGTTTTGGAAGTGGGGATGGACTAGGCGGGGCTATGTTTATCTCATCAGGTTCGAGCGCGACGGTTAAGCTCTGTTCGTTCGAAACCAACTCGACGATAGGTGGAATCGGCGGGCCGCTTTTCACATGTGGAGCCGGGCGCGGTGGCGGCGTCTTCAACGCAGGTGGCCTGCAGGTCTGGAGCTCAACTTTTTCGGGTGGTCTGAGTGTCGGTGGCTCCGCTACGAATTTCTCTCCTCAAGGTTCTTCAGCCTCGGCCGGGCAAGGAGGCGGCATCTGTTCGATTGGTTCGCTGTCGGTTAATGCCTCGACCTTTCACGGAAACACGGCAATCGGCGGGAGTGCACGCGGCGGCTTGGCCGGAGCGGGAGAGGGCGGAGCGGTCTGGAGTTCGAGCCAGCTTTGGATGACGAATTCCACGATTACAGCCAATCGGGGCAGCGGCGGCAGCAACTTCTACACTCGTGCTCCGGGCGGTCCCGGAAATGGCGGTGGTATCGCTCTGACCGGTGGAACGGCTAATCTTGTTAATATTACTATCACCGCAAACACAGTGGATGCGACCGGTATCGGCACTCCTCCCCCCCTGCAAGGCGGAGGGATTTACAGCACCAACGCGACCCTAATTATCCAAGGCTCTATTGTCGCTAATAGCACAAGCGGAGCCGATGTGTGGGGCGTCGTCACCGATGGCGGGTACAACATTTGTTCGGATGGCACAGCCAATTTTTCGGCGGTCGGAAGTCTTAACCAAGCTGACCCGATGCTCGCGGCCTTGAGCAACAATGGAGGACCGACGGCCACGATGGCCTTGCTGGTCGGAAGTCCGGCCCGGGACGCCATTCCCTCGGGCTTCCCTGCAACGGACCAGCGTGGAGTGTCGCGGCCGCAAGGGACTGCCGCAGATATCGGCGCGTTCGAGGCCGACTTTATCAGCGCCGTTCCCGCTATCGTAGCTCAGCCCCAGGGAACCACCGTGCGAGCTGGAACCAACTACACTCTGACGGTCGGCGCCTCAGGAACCCAACCGCTCTTTTATCAGTGGCTCAAGAACAGCAACGCAATTGCAGGAGCCACCAGTCCGACACTTGCTTTGACCAATCTGCAAGCGGCTGATGCCGGAACGTATTCAGCTATGGTCACCAACGCGTTTGGAAGAGCCACCAGCCAGGGCGCGGGGTTGGTCGTTGACTCCAGGCCCCTTATCCTGACTCAGGCCTTGTCAGTGGTGATCTCACCCGGTGCGACAACCAATTTCAATATCCTGGCGGACGGACCCTTATTGGCGTACCAGTGGTGGCATAACAGCCTGACGGTCCCTGGCGCAACCAATTCTACATTGGTGCTGAGCAACGCGTTGGCTGGCGCCCAGGGCAATTACTTCGTGGTGGTCTCCAACTTTGCCGGTTCCATCACCAGCGCCGTCGCGACGCTGAGGTTTGATGCCTCGGCCCTGAGCATCCTTGTGCCGCCGAAAGATGCCACCGCCGAGGCTGGTTACAGTGCGAGCTTCAGCGTTCTGGTATCTGGAATTCCGCCCTTCGCCTACCAGTGGGAACAAAACGGAACACCCATTGCTGGTGCGACCAACAGCAGCCTCACACTCCAGAGCGTCCGCACGAATGATGCCGGGGCCTACACTGTGGCGGTCACCAACAGTTATGGAAGCGTCACCAGTTCGGGTGCTCAACTGACGGTCACCCCTGGCGCGATTCCACCGCACCTTGCCCTTGGCAGGTTGGCGAACAACCTGACAATCACGATCACTGCGGAATCTGGGCGGACTTACCGGTTGCTTTCCTCAACCAACCTGACAGTTTGGGCGCCGGTGGATACCAATTCAGTCATACTGGGCGGGCCGATCCAGTTCGTTCAGCCAATCACCGCCCTACCAAAAGCCTTCTACCGCGTCGTTACGCCATAGTAAGCCGTTGCCACTCGGGTAGAGCGGACCTAACGTATCGTGGATCGGATGCAGACCAGGGAAAAGCTGCTGTCCGGGGCCACGCGGGTCGTGGCCGGCCCAATCGTGAGGCAGGCCGAGCAGGCGCAGCATTGATTCGCACCTGTGGTTTCATGGGGCAAGGAAAGTCAGGCTGGTTTTACGATCAGGTTAATCGCCCGCGAGAGTTTCTCCCAATTGGAGGTTTCCTCGATGAGCTGCTTTCGTCCCGTGGGCGTCAGCTTGTAGAATTTTGCTTTGCGATTGTTTTCGGAAACGCCCCATTCTGAAGAAATCCAGCCCTGTCGCTCCAGCCGATAGAGAGCGGGGTAGAGCGAGCCTTGCTCCACCCGCAAAACCTCCTCCGACAGTTGTCGGATCAGCACCGAAATCCCAAATCCGTGCATGGACCCCAACTTAAGCGCTTTGAGAATCAACAGGTCCAGGGTTCCCTGCAGCAGGTCCGTTTTTTCTTTGCTCATTGTCTTCCTAGAGGTTCGACAGGAGGCTAGCTCGATCTCCTGTAGAAAGTCAACATAAGAAACAGTTCCCACTATCCGGAGCGGTCCAAAAGGGCTGGTACTTACCAATGTCTTCCTCAGATTCTTCGGCGCGACGGCCCCGCTCGCTTCCCTCTCCCCGCTCGTCGCTCGCGGGGAGAGGGGGTAATTTTTTGTGGCGTTCCTACCCAGGGTGGCTCGTTGCTCGCGACCCTGGGCTACGCTCGGTCACCCTTTCAGGGTTTTAGCGAGCAGGGTCACCGCGAGAAAACAGGTTGCTGTTACGGGTTTGTTGACCTACTCTCCAGCAGTCCAGCGCGCGAGTAGCTCAATTGGATAGAGCGTCGGCCTCCGGAGCCGAAGGTTGTGGGTTCGACCCCCGCCTCGCGCACCAGGCAATTTTGCGCACTGGACCATTGGGGAACGGAGACTAGAATCCATTTTCCTTTTGGACTCTGCGAAACACAGTTTGCACATCCATGAACGACATTGATACCGATACTTTAAAGGGCATTGCGAATCAGTTGCGCATCCTTTCCGTCACCGCAACGACCGCTGCGGGCAGTGGCCACCCGACGTCCTGCTGTTCTGCGGCCGACCTGGTCGCGGCGCTGTTTTTCGGCCACATGCGCTACGATCCCAAGAACCCGCATTTTTACAATAATGACCGCTTCATTCTCTCGAAAGGTCACGCCGCGCCACTGCTCTACGCAGCGTGGGCGGAGACGGGGCTTTTCCCCACCGAGGAGCTGCTTAAGCTTCGGCAGCTCAATAGCGACCTGGAAGGACATCCGACACCCCGGCTGCCTTTTGCCGACGTGGCGACGGGGTCCCTGGGTCAAGGCTTGAGCGTGGGAGTTGGCATGGCGCTGTGCGCCCGTTTGGACAACCTCGATTATCGGACGTATGTGCTGATGGGGGACGGCGAATGTTCTGAAGGCTCGGTCTGGGAAGCAGCCGCGTTGGCGGGCCATAATCAGCTTAACAACCTGATTGCCCTGGTTGACATCAATCGACTCGGCCAAAGCGAACCGGCTCCGCTGGGCCACAACCTGGATGCTTTTAAACGGCGGTTCGAATCGTTCGGTTGGCGCACCGAAGAAATTGAAGGCCACGACATGGAAGAGATTGTCGAGGTGCTCGCCGCGGTTGGCTTAGGCACTCAGCCGCTGGTTATCCTGGCTCGAACACTCAAGGGCGCCGGCATTTCATTCATTCAGGACCAGGAAGGCTGGCACGGCAAGCCGCTCTCGAAAGAAGAAGCGGACCGAGCGATCGCTGAGCTCCGGCCCAGCGCCAAGTCGGGGATCGGTCACCCGATTCCAGCACCCACGCCGCTGCCCGCGCCCAAAAGCGAAGCCCCCAGCGGGTATCCTCCGCTGAGTTATAAGCTCGGCGACAAAGTGGCCACCCGGGAAGCTTTTGGCACGGCGCTGGCCCGCATCGGCGAAGTCGACCAACGCGTTGTCGCCCTCGACGGCGACACCAAGAATTCCACTTACTCCGACAAATTCTTCAAGAAATTTCCCAACCGATTTACCGAGTGCTTCATCGCGGAACAGAACATGGTGGGCGTGGCGACCGGATTTGCCGTTCGCGGCAAAGTGCCCTTCGCTTCAACTTTTGCGGCGTTTTTTAGCCGCGCGTTTGACCAGGTCCGCGTGGCCGGCATCTCCACGGCGAATGTAAAGCTGTGCGGATCTCACGTCGGAGTGAGCATTGGGGAAGATGGTCCTTCGCAGATGGGCCTGGAAGACCTGGCCATGATGCGGGCCGTGGTCGGCAGCACGGTGCTTTATCCCAGCGACGCCGTGAGCACCGAGAAACTCATGGACCAGATGGCCGGGCACAAAGGGCTCTGCTTTCTTCGCACTTCTCGCCCGAAAACGCCGGTTCTTTACCCAAACGAAGAACCGTTCCCGATTGGCGGCGCCAAGATCCTGCGCCAAGCGCCCAACGACAAGGTCACCGTGGTGGCGGCCGGGGTGACGTTGCATGAAGCTCTCAAAGCCGCTGATGGCTTGAAGAGTGAAGGGATCGGAATCACTGTGATCGATGCGTACAGTATTAAGCCCTTGGCAAAAGATGTGATTCTAGGCGCGGCCCAGAAAACCAATAATTTGGTCGTGACGGTTGAGGATCATTACGCCGAAGGGGGACTGGGCGACGCAGTGGCAGGGGAGCTGAGCGCCTCAGGGGTAAAGGTCCTCAAACTGGCGGTTCGCGGGTTGCCGCATTCCGGCAAGCCCGAAGAACTGATGGCCAAGTACGGCATTGATGCCAATGCCATCGTGCGGGCGGTTAAAAGCCTTGGCTGACGCTGATCGCCAATCGCCAATCGCCGATAGCCGATAGCCGATAGCCGATAGCGGGGGCCTCAGAGATCCCAGGTCTGCTGGTACTCCGGCACGATGACGTCGGCCTTGGGATAGAGGCCGCGCAGGGTTTCTCCGAAGGCGAGGGCCTGATTTTCTTCGCCATGAATGACGGCAATTTTTTTGATGTCCCCTTGGATGTTCCACACATAGTGTCGCAACTCGTTCTTGTCCGCATGGCCCGAGAAGGAATCCAGGGAAGCGATTTTAGCTCTGACCTGGTGCGGCTCGCCAAAGATATTAACGGGGTTTGCCCCGGATAGAATCTGTGCGCCGAGGGTATGTTCGGCGCAATAGCCGATGAATAAAATCAGGTTGGCGGGGTCGCCAATGTGATTGGCCAGGTGATGGCGGATACGCCCGGCTTCAGCCATACCCGAGGCACTGATGATGATGGCCGGATCGGCCAGGTTGTTGAGCTTCATCGAATGCGCCAGCTCACGGATATAGGTAAGATTTTCCATCCCAAACGGATTCTCCTTTTCGCGAAGAAAGTTGTAAATAGTTTCGTTGAAACACTCCGGGTGCAGGCGATAGATTTCCGTCGCATTCACGCTGAGCGGGCTATCGACGAAGATCGGAACCCGAGGCAGTTGACCCGCAAGCGTAAGCTGATGGAGCGTGTAAACAATCTGTTGGGTACGCCCGACTGAGAACGAGGGGATGATCACTTTGCCCTTTCGGTCGAGGGTTTCGCGGACGAGCCGTCCGACGTCGTTGTTGGCATCGACTTTGGGCGCATGCGCGCGGTTGCCGTAAGTGCTTTCCACCTGCAGGTAGTCGACAGCCTCGACCGGCTGCGGGTTTCGCAAGATGTCGTCGGCTCCCCGCCCGACGTCGCCGCTGAACAGATAGCGGAACTTGCGCCCGTTTTCGTGCACGTCGAGGACGACTTGCGCAGAGCCCAGGATATGGCCGGCATCCCTGAAGGTAACCGTCAACCCGTCGCTGGCCGGGAATGGACGGTCGTAGTTAAACGTGACAAACTGGCGAACTGCCTTTTCAGCATCAGTGGAGCTGTAAAGCGGTTCGATCGGCGGCAAACCGCGCTTAGCCCGCTTTTTGGAAAGGAAAGCGGCATCGTCGCGCTGGATTTGGGCTGAATCTTCCAACATGATGCTGGCCAGGTCCCGAGTGGCAAACGTGCAGTAGATGTTCCCCTCGAATCCCTGGCGACAGAGATTCGGCAGGTTCCCGCAGTGGTCGATGTGGGCATGGCTCAGGATCACGGCGTCAACCTTCGTGGGGTCGAATGGGAAGTTGCGATTGCGCTCGATCGATTCACCCCGGCGGCCCTGAAACAACCCGCATTCCAACAAGAGCTGTCGGCCATTGGTCTCCAACAGGTAGGCCGAGCCAGTGGTCGTGCGGGTGGCTCCGAAAAAGTGGACGCGCATGGCCAAAAGACTGAATTTAACCTGGATAAAGTCGAGAGGAAATCTCCTCAAAAGTGCGGGAACACAATGGCCGCCCTGCCCGGATGGTGAGGTGAGATCGAGGCGTTTTGCTCCGCTCCCTTATCGATGATGCCAAAAATGGATTGGACAACGAGACGTCTAAATCATTACAGTTTTCGGCAGCTTATGAACAAGAGTCCGGCAACAAAATTTCTGTTGGTCCTGTTGGT
>JANXQE010000733.1 GCA_025356925.1 Limisphaerales bacterium
CTCGAATAGCCGGGTGCCGGGATAGATTCGCATGCCCGGAACAGCCATGATGACCGCCCCGCCAAGGCGTTGGGAATTCTCGAAACCACGTTCCAGGGTGGCCCGGGTTTCGCCCGGTCCTCCGGCAATCACAAAATGACAGAAATGGACGTCCTCGTTCTTAGTCAGTTCGCTCGAGCGGCGGATATCCTCGAAGGTCAGATCCTTTTGGTACGTCTCCAGGACCTCGTCACAGAAGCTGTCCGAGCCGAACTCGATATGCGCCAGCCCCGCCCGTGCCATGAGCTGCACCATCCGGCGGGTCAAGCCCTGAGGTCGGAGGAAGCAGCCCCAGGGCATTTTCAGATTGCGCTTCAGCAGCTCTTCACAGACCTCGATGACATGGTGCTCGGAAGAATTGAAAATGGAATCCACGACAAAGGCGTAACGGGCGCCCAAGGTCTGGACCTGCTCAAAATCGGCAACCACCAACTCGGGTGAGCGGCTGCGGTGGCGAGTCCCTTCAATCAAAGGATAGGTGCAATAACAGCAGCGATGCGCGCAACCCCGTTGGGTTTGAAGATTGAGCATTCCGCCGGTTTGCAGATACGGGCTTGTGATGTGCGGCGGACGATCGGACAACTCGAGCGGCAGCTCGGGCGAAGTCTTGGTCGCGTCATTCACCTGGACGGCATTACCCTCGTGAAAGACCAGGCTGGGAATCGCATGATAATCCCTCCCGGTCTCCAGCGCTTCCACCAAAGCAACCAAGGCGGCTTCTCCCTCACCGACAACGCCGAAATCCGCGCCCGTCAACTTGAGCAATTCCCGCGGTAGAATACTAAATCCACTGCCACCCAGGACCACGGGACACCCCCATTGTCGACGAATGGTTCCAACCAGCGAGCGCAGGTGCCCGACAAAGGTCTCCTGCTTCCGAATGAGCACGTCGTCGATGTTCCGCACGGAAATGCCAACGAGATCAGGGCGTGGTTCAGTTAGTGCTTCTGCGAGACCGTCGCCCTGAAAGAGCAGGTCCAGCCAAGCCACCTGATGGCCCGCCTGGCGCAGCGCGGCGTTCAGATGGGCCAACCCCAACGGGAACACCGGCTCAGGCGTGGTGCAGCGATTGGCGCTCACCAGCAGAACCCGGCGTCCCCGGGCCCCGGCGGTTCGACTCATAGCTCAAGAGGGTATCATGGGCCGCCTTCCAGGGGAAGCCTCGGAGCCATCAACACGGAAAGCGGCGCCCCGCGAGTCCCGGATTCGGGTTTGGTGGAACCCGGCCCCGGGGAGCGCGATCTCAATCGAGTGTTGCGGGATAAGATTTCACTATGAGATTACGGCTATTTGAATATCTTAGGAGCTTTAGCGCTGATACGGATTCATGAACAAACTGCTACTGATTGATGACGAAGCCGACGTGCAGTACTCGTTCCAGCGGATTTTTGATTCGCCGGAAATCGAGCTAACGACGGCGTCGAGTGGTGAGGAAGCGTTGCGCCTGCTGCCCAAGGTCAAGCCGGATTTGGTCATGATGGACGTCCGCATGGGCGGGTTGAGCGGCTTGGAGACCCTTCGTCGCATCCGGCAAATCGATTCCAAGCTGTTGGTCATCCTGATGACCGCTTACGGGACCACCCAGACCGCCATCGAGGCCATGAAGCTCGGCGCCTACGATTACCTGCTCAAACCGTTCGATGTGCCCAAGCTCAAGGAGTTGGTCAATAACGCGCTGAAGGCGGCGCGGGACATGAAGCAGGTGGTCTCCTATCAGCCGCTGCTCGAGACGGAGGATTACGAGTTGGGCATTGTTGGCCGCAGCGAGCCCATGCAGCAGGTCTTCAAGCTGATTGGCCAACTGGCGGCTTCGGATGCCACCGCCCTGATCACCGGCGAGAGCGGCACGGGCAAGGAGTTGGTCGCGCGGGCCATCTATCACCACAGCAATCGAAGCCAGCAGCCTTTCCTCGCGGTGAACTGCGCGGCTATCCCCGAGCAGCTCCTGGAAAGCGAATTGTTCGGCCACGAACGCGGCTCCTTCACCGGCGCCACCATGCAGCGCGTTGGCAAATTCGAGCAATGCAATCGGGGCACGCTGTTCCTGGATGAAATCGGCGACATGACCCCCGCCACTCAAACGAAAATTCTGCGCGTGCTGCAATCGGGCACCTTCGAGCGTGTGGGCGGCAATCAACCCATCAAGGCCGACGTCCGGATTATTGCCGCGACCAACAAACCGCTCGAGCAAGCGGTGGCGGCCCGGCAGTTCCGGGAGGATCTCTTCTACCGGCTCAACGTCGTCCGCATCCACATTGCTCCGCTCCGTGAGCGCCGGGAGGATATTAAACTGCTGGTGAATTATTTCCTGAACAAGTTTGCCAAAGATCAGCCGGGGCCGCCGCGCTCGATTGCCCCGGTGGCGCTCAAGGCGCTCGAGAAATATCATTGGCCGGGGAACGTGCGCGAGTTGGAGAACATCATTCGCCGCGCCCTGGTGATGTCCAAAGGCGAGGCCATCCTGCTGACAGATTTGCCCGCCGAGGTCAGCGGCCAGCTCCAGGCGGGGGGGGCGGGCGGTCCGATGGCGCTCCCGGTCGGCGAAGCCGGCGCGGCAGATATTACCAACCTTGCGCGCCAGTTGTTCCAATGGGCCCGCCGCGAGCCGAAAATGCGAATCATCCCCGCGGTCGAACGCGAGTTGGTGATTCAGGCGCTCAAGGAAACCGAAGGCAATCAGGTCCACGCCGCCAAGCTGCTGGGTATCACCCGCGCGACGTTGCGCAAGCGGGTTGAGAAGTTTGGGATTCAGCGCGAGTTAAATATCAAGTGACCGAACCCAGTCTGTTGCTCCTTATCCCGGCTTATAACGAAGAAGCCCGGATCGAGCCGGTATTGCGCGACTACGCGCGATACTTCCAGGACCAGTACCAGGGCAACTTCTCGGTGTGCGTCGTTCTCAACGGCTGCCACGACAATACGCTGGCCGTTGTCCAACGCGTCGCGCGCGAATTCCCCTGCATTCGGGCCGAGAATTTCCCGGACCCGATCGGCAAAGGCGGCGCGCTCATTGAAGGGTTGAAGCTGGCGCCGGCGGCCGATGTCATCGGTTACGTCGATGCCGACGGCGCCTCACCGCCTCGGGCGCTGCATGCTTTGATCAAGCTCATTGACCAGGCGGATTGCGTGATCGGTTCGCGCTGGCTGCCCGGGGCGGTGCTTCATCAGGCCCAGACCGTCTTGCGCCGCTTTACCAGCCGCTGCTTTCATCTGATCGTGGAAGCCTTTTTTTGGATGCACATCAAGGACACTCAATGTCCCTGCAAGGTCATCCGCCGCCCCGCGATCGAGCGGATTTACTCCTCGTTGCGCATCGCCGACCTGGCGTTCGATGTCAACCTGCTTTATTCCCTGAAGCACGCCGGCTTTTCCATCCTCGAGGTCCCCACCGAGTGGACGGATAAAATCGGGTCCAAGGTGACCGCGTCGCTTTTTCGATCGTCCTTCGTGATGTTCCTCTCGGTCTTCCGGATCCGCCTGATCTACTCACCTTTTTACAAGTGGTTGCGCCCGTTGCGGCCGATCGAGACCTGGATCTACAAAAAGCTTCGCGCCCCTCAGCCGCGACCGGGGCCGGAGGACTTACCCGGAGCCGATCGTGACCCGCCGTAGCGTGGATCCGGCGAAGGAGGCCCCTCGTTCCCAGACCATCCGGCCGCGGAACATGCCTTCCCGGAACGACCCGATTCGACTTCAGGGTGAATGCGTGTTCGGCCGTCCCGATTCGTGGACATCTCTGGACTTCGTGTGTCGACGGTTTCTTTGATTGCAGTTCGGAGGCGCCCGGCATTTCAGAGCGTTCTGCGGAAGAGCAGCGTGGCTGCGACCATGGCCAGAACCGTAAAAACGGCGAGGAAAGTCATATCCGGCAGGATGGCGGTCAAGCCGGTGTTTTTTAGGACCAGCTCCTTGAACCCATGCACGGCGTACGTGAACGGATCGGCCACCGCGATCGCTTTCATCCAGGTCGGAAACGCGTTGATCGGATAGACCGCGCCGCTGGGGAAGAACAGGACAGTGTTGAGCACGCCGAAAATCGCCCGGGGCACCAGCGGATCACTAACGCGCACCATCAGCAGGAACATCATGCTAATGAGCGCCAGCGCCGTCAGGACCACCAGGAACATCATCCGTAACAAACGCGCGAGATTAAACGGATCCGGGATGCCGGCGATGAGCGAGCCGCAGGTGACCAGAACCAATCCTGCCAGCA
>JANXQE010000739.1 GCA_025356925.1 Limisphaerales bacterium
TGCGGATCCAGGCTCACTCATCCAGGCCGGCACGACTTCAGACACCCAATCCATGCCGCTGGTTTGTCTTTCTGATAATTACCGTCTCCGGCTCGATTTCCCCGTTTCGGTTGCTTACGTCAAAGACATACGGGTAGGAGACCAGGTGGAAGTGAAGGTTGAATCGTTGGGGAGCAAGAGTTTTATGGGGACGATCACTCGTGCCACGCTCAAGGTAAACGAGGATACCCGGACCATGACAACCGAAATCGAGGTGCCAAACCCCAGCCTCACGTTGATACCGGGCATGTATGCTGAAGTCGTCCTCAAAGTCCAGCGCCGTCCGCAAGCTCTGGCTGTCCCCATCGAGGCCGTCCCCCCGGGACAGACCTCAAGCGTCTATGTAATCAACGACCAGGGCCAAATCGAGGAGCGGCCAGTGAAACTGGGCCTGGACACGCCGACAAGGTGCGAAGTCACCGCCGGTTTGAAAGAAGGGGAATTAGTCCTGGTTGGGAGCCGCTCGCAGGTACACCTGGGTCAAAAGGTCGAAGCCAAACTTATCGGCCCGATGGCACAACGATGAAACCTCGATTCGCCAGGTGTCGCCCGTTACCCAAAACGCCGCTGAATAATTCTTGAATATGACTGGGAACCTTTCTCCCGAACAACTAGAGGCGCTGTGCCGCCTGGATGCCTGCACGCTGGCCAACGCGATTGAGACCTTTCACGAGCGCTTGCGGAACCAAGGCTTCGCGGACAACTCCATTCACTGTCTGTTTCCCCAGTTGCCGCCCATGCTTGGCTACGCCGCCACCATAAAGCTTCGCGGCTCAGCACCCCCTACCGCCGCTGGTAACTATCCCGAGCGCACCGACTGGTGGGATTATGTGATGTCTCTGCCGACCCCGCGCGTAGTCGTCATTGAGGACCTTGCCACTCGACAGGGCCTGGGCTCGTTGGTGGGCGCCGTTCACATGAACATTCTGCGGGCGCTGCAGTGCGTTGGTGTTGTCACCAACGGTTCGGTGCGGGACATCCCCGCAGCGGAGAACGCCGGGTTCCATTTCTTTGCTGGGAGCGTCACGGTTTCGCACGCCTATGTGCATATTGTTGAGGTCGCCAAACCCGTCCAAGTGGGCGGTTTGAAAATCCAGTCTGGGGATTTGTTGCACGGCGACGTGCATGGGGTCCAATCCATCCCGCTGGACATCGCCGGGCAGATCCCGGCCGTTGCCGCCCGGATTACCGCAAAGGAACAGGCGCTCATCGCCCTTTGCCGCTCGCCGGGATTCTCCCTCGAAAAACTCCGCGCGGCCGTAGCCCAAGAACGGTTCTGAACCACCCCTCATTTTAACCACTTTACCTGCTTAACTCTTACCAAAGACCATGTCTCGTTTCTCCATTCGTTATCCCTATTTGATCGTCGTCGTCTGTCTCATTGTGTGCGTGGTGGGAGTCACGAGCCTGGTGCGCATGCCGGTGGACCTGTTTCCAGCGATCAACATCCCGGTAGTCGTCGTGGCCACTTTCTACTCCGGCATGCCGCCTGAACAAATTGAAAACGACATCACCGGCCAGTTCGAACGGATGTTTACGCTGGCGTCGGGCATTGATCACATGGAATCGCGCTCGCTCACCGGTGTCAGCCTGATCAAAGTCTATTTTCAGCCCGGCTCCAACCCGGATTCGGATGTGACCAGTATTGCCAATTTGGCGATGCCAGCTTGCGCTACTTGCCGCAGGGCACCTTGCCGCCCATCGTCATGAAATTCGACGCCTCCAGCTTGCCAGTATGCCTGGTCACCTTGAAAGGGGAAGGGCTGAGCGAATCCCAGCTACGTGACCTGGGCCAGTTTACGGTCCGTAACCAAATGGCGGGTATTCCTGGCGCATCGGTGCCACCGGCCTTCGGCGGGCGCTATCGCCAAATCATGGTGTATGTCGATCCGCTTAAACTCGAAGCGCACCAGTTGAGCGTGATGGACGTGGTGCGAACCGTCAACGAAGCCAACCTGATTCTGCCCGCGGGCGACGTAAAAATCGGGCCCTACGACTACAACATTTACGCCAACAACCAGATCAATGCCATGAAAGACATTGATATGGTGCCGTTAAAGACCGTCGGCCAGGCGTCCGTTTTGGTGGCCGATGTGGGCAAGGCCCAGGACGCATCGCAGATTCAATACAACAAGGTGCGCATCAACAGCCAACCTTCGGTTTATATCCCAGTATTGAAACAGGGGGGTGACGCCAACACCATTGCCGTGGTCGACGGAGTCAAATCTGTCATCTCACCCGGCAGACTGCTGGACGTGCCCAAGCAGTTGGTGACCCAGGTAGTGTTCGATCAGTCGTTGTTCGTGCGCACCGCCATCGAAACCCTGGTCCATGAGGGGAGCATTGGCTTGGTTCTCACTGGAGTGTTGATTCTGGTTTTCCTCGGCAGCATGCGGGCCACCGCTGCTGTGTTTCTCTCGATACCACTCTCGGCTCTCGCGGCCTTCATTGCCCTGGGGTTGGGCGGCAGCACCGTCAACTCGATGATCCTGGGCGGTTTGGCCCTGGCCTTCTCCAGGTTGATCGACAATTCGGTCGTCGTGCTCGAAAACATTTTTCGCCACCTAGAGATGGGGGAACCTCCGGAGGTGGCTGCTGAACGCGGCGGGCAAGAGGTGGCCTTGCCCGTGCTGGCGGCTACACTGACCACGGTCGTGGTGTTCTTCCCGGTCACCTTCCTTTATGGTGTCAGTCGGTTTTTGTTCTCGGCGCTGGCGTTGTCAGTCGTGCTTTCTTTATTTGCCTCATACTTTGTGGCGATGACGGTCGTGCCGTTGTTCTGCGCCAAGCTAATCAAAGGACACCTGCCCGCTGAAGCGGGAGATCCAAAATCCGAAAGTCCTGGCGGACGGCCACCAAATCCGAACAAAAGGGGCTGGGGGCAGCGCTTCAATGGTTGGTTTAATCACAAGTTCCACGGGATGCTCGATCGCTACGAGGCAACGCTCAATATTGGCTTGCTGCGTCCGCTGGCTACCGTGCTCGGGATCACCGGCCTGTTCGTGTTCAGCCTCGCCCTCTATCCGATGCTCGGCAAATCCTACTTTCCGCGCACCGATCCAAGCCAATTCGTCATGAGCGTCAAGGCCCCCTCCGGCACTCGTCTGGAGATCACGGATCAACTGGTCGGCCAGGTCGAGGACCTCGTCCGCTCGGTCGTGCCCGAGCGCGATCTCAAAATCATTGTTTCGAATATTGGGACAACGCCTGGCTTTAACTCGATCCTAAACCCCAATTCCTGCCCCAGCACAGCAGTCGTGCAGGTTGGGCTCAATGAAGGCCACCGGCTCAGCAGCTTTGCCTACATGAACCTCGTGCGCGAGCGGCTCCGGAGTCAACTGCCTCAAGTCAGCGCCTATTTTCAAACCGGCGGCCTGGTCGACGCAATTATCAACCAGGGCATCCCCGCGCCCCTGGAT
>JANXQE010000387.1 GCA_025356925.1 Limisphaerales bacterium
AACCCAACTTCGGGCCGCGCCCAACCCTCCTCTCCGAATCATCCAGCGCTCCTTCCCACGAACAATCGCAGATGCGCACGCCTGGCGATCAACGCTGCGCGGCGAAAATACCTCTTGCCTCCAGCCGCCCTGCGCCCTATATTGCATGCTCTTTTCGAAAGAACGCGGATCACTTTATGCGACGTCCAAAAGGCATCAAAACGAAAAAGTCGGCGGCCAAGCGGTTCAAGATTACTGCTGGTGGGAAAGTCCTGCGCAAGAGCGCCGGGCGGCGCCATCTGATGCAGGCCAAGAGCCCGAAGCGCCGGCGCAATTTGCGTGGCAGCACTGCGGTGCATTCCACCGACGAGTACCGCATCAAGCAGTCCCTGCCGTTCAGCCGTTGACCGATTCTAAAACCCTTATCGATTTATGCGAGTAACCAACGCCCCAGCTTCCCGCAAACGCCGTACCCGGATGATCCGAGCCGCCAAAGGCTTTCGGATGCGCCGGTCGAAACTCTACCGCTACGCCTCCGACGCCGTCGATCACGGGCGCCAGTATGCTTTCCGCGATCGGAAGGTCAAGAAGCGGACGTTCCGCGCCTTGTGGCAGATCCGCATCAACGCGGCCGCGCGTGCAGCCGGCATAACCTACAGCCGGTTCATGGAAGGTCTCAAGGCCGCCAAAGTTGCGCTCGACCGGAAGGTCCTGGCCGATCTCGCGGCGGCCGACGCCAGCGCGTTTGCCGAGTTGATCAAAATCGCCCAGGACGCGTTGAAGACCAAAGCCGACAAGGCTTAGGCTGTTTGGGGTAGCATCCGATTTCAATTTTGCGGAATGGGCGATCCGGACTGGTTCGCCCATTTTCTTTTGCGAATCCAATTCTATGGCAGGATTTCTTGACGAAGTTGCACCGCTTAAGGCCACGGCCCTGGCCGAGTTCCAAGCGGCGGCCGATCTCCCCGGCCTCGAGCAGGCGCGCGTCAATTCACTTGGATCGCACGGTCGCTTTACGGCGCTGATGAAGCAGCTCGGGACGCTCCCCAAGGACGAAAAGCCCGCAGCGGGCAAAACCATCAATGCCGCCAAATTGGAATTAGAAGCTGCGCTGGCTGCGCGCCGAGTTGAGTTGGAGCTCAAAGCCGCTTTGCCCAAGGAGCCCACTGATTTTACGCTCCCGGGCCGCCGGCGCCTCCTGGGCAAGCTTCATCCGTTGACGCAGATAACCGAGGATATCGTTCGCAGTTTCCGAAAGATTGGCTTCGTTGTGGCCGATGGGCCGGAAGTCGAGGACGAATATCACTGTTTTGATGCCCTGAACACCCCTGCCGACCATCCGGCCCGCGACGCCCAGGACACCTTTTATCTCGCTGGTCCTGGGGGAGCCAGGCAAAGTTCGAGTCTCCTTCGCACCCACACCTCATCGGTCCAGATCCGCGTGATGAAGAAGCAATCGCCCCCCGTGCGCATCATCGTGCCAGGCCGGGTGTATCGACGGGACAATGCCGACGCCACTCATAATCCTACTTTTCACCAGGTCGAAGGCCTTTATGTGGATCGCAACGTGACGGTGGGCGATCTCAAGGGCACGGTGGAGTTCGTCTTCAAGGAGCTGATGGGGCCGGAGACCCGCATCCGCTTTCGTCCGCACTATTTCAGCTATACCGAGCCGAGCTTCGAGATCGATTTCAGCAGTGCGTTGACCCGCAAAATGGGCAAGGAATGGCTCGAGATCGCCGGCTGCGGCATGGTGCATCCGCAGGTCTTTGAGAATGTCGGGTATGATCCGGAAACCTGGTCCGGCTGGGCGTTTGGTTTCGGAATCGAGCGCATCGCGATGATCCGGTACGGCATCAACGATATCCGATTGTTCTACGAGAACGACCTGCGGTTCTTGAGGCAATTTTGATCAAATGAAAGTCACGCTCAATTGGCTAAAGCAATACGTTGATTTCGAGTGGTCCCCCGAGGTGCTTTCGGAGCGCCTGACCATGCTCGGAATTGAGGTTGAAGGCGTGCGGAAAATTGGCGGAGAGTTCGAGGGGATTGTCGTCGCACAGGTGGTCAGCAGAGACAAGCATCCCAATGCTGACAAGCTCTCGCTTTGTCGTGTCAACGAGGGCAAGGGCGAGCGTCAAATTGTCTGCGGCGCGCAAAATTTCAAAGCGGGCGACAAAGTAGCGCTCATTCTTCCGGGAGCTTCACTTCCACCCAAGCCAGGTTCGGAACCGTTCACGATTAAGGTTGGAAAGATTCGTGGCGTAGAATCCCAGGGGATGATGTGTTCTCCTCAGGAGTTGGGCCTGCCCGACCAGGTCGACGGCTTGTTGATTCTCCGGGAGGATGCCCGCATCGGCCAACCCTTCGCCGAGTACCTGGGGCGCTCCGGCACCGATGTGGTGTATGACCTGGAGATCACTCCGAACCGTCCCGACCTCAACAGTCTCATCGGCATCGCCCGGGAAATCGCCGCCATCACCGGAACGCCTCTCCGTCTCCCCGACGTTACGCGCGCCACTCCTCAGGCGCCAGGGTCGAAGGACCACGGGCCAGCGAGCACGCACTCGGTGTCCGATCTCGTCTCTGTCCACCTCGAGGATCCCGAGCTTTGTCCGCGCTACACCGCTCGAATCATTACGGGTGTGAAAATCGCCCCGAGCCCGGGCTGGCTGAGCGGCACGCTCGAGAAAGTCGGGATTCGCAGTATCAACAACGTGGTGGATGCAACCAATTACGTAATGCTCGAAACGGGGCAACCTTTACATGCTTTCGACTTTCATCGATTGAACGCCGCACCGGGCCAGTCGTGTCCCTCGATCGTGGTGCGCCGCGCTGCGGAGGGAGAGACATTCAGGACCCTCGATGGCCAGGAACGCAAGCTGTCGAACTCGGCGCTGTTGATTGCCGACGAAACAAAGTCGGTTGCTCTGGCAGGTGTGATGGGCGGCCAGAATAGTGAGATCAATCTGAGCACGGTTGATGTTCTCATCGAAAGCGCCTACTTCAATCCGCAAAACATTCGGGCGACTTCCAAGAAGCTCGAACTTCGCACCGAATCCTCCTATCGGTTTGAACGTGGGGTGGACATTGGGATTTGCGACTGGGCAAGCCGTCGCGCGGCCCACTTGATTCTTGAAACGGGCGGCGGCGTCCTGGCGGATGGAGCTATAGACGCCTATCCGAGCCCCACCGAACCGAAGCAGATCGCCCTGCGGCATCAAAAGGTCAAAGATCTGCTCGGCATCGATCTGCAGCCTGAGCAAATCGACGGTTACCTCAGCCAGCTTGAATTGAAAGTGGTCGGACGCAAACCGCGGCCTGTCGGCGCCGAATCCAGTTTGCCGGAGCCAACGACGTTTCGCATCCCCACTTTTCGGGTGAATCTCAAGCGCGAGGTGGATCTGATCGAGGAGGTCGCTCGGCTCTACGGCGTGGACCGAATTCCGGCCACCCCGCCTCGCGGTGCGATCGGGAGCAATCCTTTTGATTCAGTCCACGACCAGTATGCTGAAGCGCGCCGCATCCTGAGCGGTTTGGGGTTGTTCGAAGCGCAAGGACAGACCCTTATTTCGGAAGCTGCGGCCAGGCTGGTCTCGGGGGACAACGTGGTTGCTCTGGCTAATCCGTTGAGCAGTGACATGAACGTGCTGCGGCCGAGTTTGCTGCCAGGGCTTCTGGATAGTCTGCGGAACAACGTCAGCCGGAAGGTTTACGATGTGGCCCTCTTTGAACTGGGCCGGGTGTTTAATCGACCTGCAGGGCAGGGGACATCGGTCGCGGCCGCCCAACCCGCTGCCTGCGCATCGGGCGGTGCTACCGGTGAAGAGCGCCGGCTGGGCGTTGCCCTGACGGGCCCGCGCGCTCCGGTCTTTTGGAGTGGCGGTGAGCGTGATGCGAAGTTTGATAGCTACGATCTTAAGGGCATACTGGAGGAATTCCTCGAACAATTTGGTCTGCGCGGTATCACCTATTCGCGACGGCCTGAAAGCTCCGCTCTATTTCTGGAATCGGCGACAATTCATCTCGGCAAATTTCAGTTGGGGGAACTCGGCCAGTTATCGCCCGCGCTGGCTCGGCAGTACGATCTGAGAGATGCGGCCGTGGTGGCTGAGTTGAATCTCGACATGCTCATGGCTCGCCGGAATAGTTCCAAATCTTTTCGACCATTGGCGGCCTTTCCGCCCATCCGCCGTGACGTGGCCATGGTCCTGCCAGAGGCTACCACCCACGAAGCGGTTTTACAGGTCGTCAAACAGGCGAAACCCGCTAATCTTGAATCGGTCGAACTGTTTGATGTGTTCCGCGGCAAGAGCGTGGCTGCCGGCCAGAAAAGTATGGCTTATGGGTTCACTTATCGAAGCGCGGAGCGAACGCTCACGGATACGGAGGTGAACGCCGCTCACGAGAAGGTCGTCGAGCAGCTCAAGCAAAAGGTCCAAGCCGTCATCCGAGAATGAGGATTGGACCCACCTCTTAGGCATCGGCGTCACCCTGGGTGGGCCGCGCGCCCAACCGCCGCAGGCCTTCTGAGTTCAACCGCAGCAACGCCCATTCGTCCAGCACCCGCGCGCCGAGTTTGTCGTAAAATTCGAGTGCATTTTTGTTCCAGTTCAAGGCGGTCCACTCGAAGCGCCCGCAGTTTCGTTCAACCCCGACGCGGGCGACTGCCTCAATGAGGGCGCGGCCTAATCCGTGTTGCCGAAACCTTGGCCTCACGTAGAGGTCCTCCAGCCAGATTCCCCGCCGGCCAAGGAAGCTGGAGAAGGTAAAGAAGTAGATGGCATAGCCGGCTAGATCGTTGCCACGACGCGCTACTAAACCGCCGGCCACAGGCTGAGCCCCAAAAAAAGAGTCCTGGAAGGACTCCGCCGTGGCTTCAACTTCGTGCTCAAGCCGTTCAAAACGGGCGAGTTCGCGGACGAGGTCAAGCAGGTCCGGCAGGTCAGTAGGCGCGACGGCGTCGATTTTGAAATCCATGCGCAAGGGTAATGTCTTACACCGCGTGGGAACAAGCTTCGCGGTTCAACTAAGACCTCGCGTGTCTGGGCGAACCCGGCGCTTTTGGGTCTGTGCGCAAGGACCGGGCCTGAAAAAATGGGACTCTCGGAACTCGTCCTTCCGGATTGGTGAAGCTTACTTG
>JANXQE010000389.1 GCA_025356925.1 Limisphaerales bacterium
AGCCGGTCGCACTCCATGCGCTTCGCGAGGAGGGAGCGAAAGGCTGGTACGCGGACGCCATCCAGGAACCCTCACCCAGTCACTCTTGCCCTGGGGTTCTGGGCAGAGGCCGATGTCAGACCGGGTGAGGGCGAAAGCTGCTCGCGCGTGTTCTGAGGGTATGATGCATCGAAACAAGACTTGTTCCGGTCGCTAGGTAAGCGCCGATACTGTCACGCTTTTTGCAGTCATTTGCGGCGGCCCACTGCGTTTTTCAGGGTAAAAACTTGAGCCGACGCGGCATGTACGCCGCGACCCCGGGCGCCAAAACTCATCGGTCAACATTTGCCCGCCGCCTTTTGTCCTTTCCTTTTAACGCGGCTTTGCGTTTGTTTTCGCGACGATCAGTAGATCAAACTCGCATTATGGAATCTGCGGCTCACAAAGCATCGATCCTCGGGGCAAGCGTTTCTTCGGTCGCGTTGACTTGTTTCCTGTTTGGGTGTGCCACCCCAAGTCAACAGCACGTTTTTCCCGACGTCTCGGCCCTGCCATCGCGGCCGGCCATGCCCGATCCGTTGGTGATGCTCAACGGCGAGCCGGTTCGCTCAGCAACACAATGGGCCAAGGAGCGACGCCCCGAGTTGCGGGCACTGTTCGAACACTACATGTATGGCAGGATTCCGCCTGCCCCAGCCCACTTCCAGGCAAGGGTGATGGGCCAGTACGCCGGTTTCCTCGACGGCAAAGCGACGCTCAAACTCATTACCCTTGAAACTGGCCCGGCTCCCTCCCCACAGATCGATCTCCTGCTGGTCATCCCGAACCAGCGCCGCGCCCCGGCGCCGGTCTTTCTGGTGATGAATTTTTGCGGTAACCACGCCCTGGTGGATGACCCGCGGGTGCCGTTGACGCGCGGTTGGGTCCCCAGTTCCTGCACGGGTTGCACCAACAACAGCGCGACGGAAGCGTCCCGTGGCGCCCAAACCGCCGATTGGCCGCTCAGCGAAATTGTCCAGCGCGGCTACGCCCTGGCGGCCTTTTACAGCGGCGATGTTGATTCGGATCGCGCCGACGTGAGCGACGGCCTATACGCATTTCTGGCGAACGGCGATTCGAGCAGAAATGTTCCAGCCAATCGCGGCACGTTGGCGGCGTGGGCCTGGGGATTCCAGCGTTGTGTCGACTATCTCGTGGAAGATCCTGACATTGACGCGCAGCGCATCGCAGCCGTTGGCCATTCCCGCAACGGCAAAGCCGCGTTGCTCGCTGCGGCTTTCGACGATCGCATCGCCATCGCGTTTCCGCACCAGGCGGGGTGCGGTGGCTCCGCTCCCAGTCGCGGCAAAACGGGTGAATCCGTGAAGGTGATTAACGATCATTTTCCGCACTGGTTCAACGCGGCCTTCAAACAATTCAACGCGGCTCCGACGAAGCTGCCCTTCGATCAGAACTGCCTGGCCGCCTTGTGCGCGCCTCGGGCGGTGTTGTTCTCCGCCGCGCAGGACGATCAATGGGCCAATCCGGCCGGCCAGTTCGACGTGCTCCAAGCTGCGGACGCGGTCTATCAACTCCTCGGTGTGCCGGGGTTGGACACGGCGCAAGTGCCACCTCTGCGTCAGCTCGTGGGTAACCGATTGGGGTATTACATCCGCGAAGGCAAGCATTCCATGACTGCCGACGATTGGCGCGTCTTCATGGACTTCGCCGACCGCCAATGGCTAAAACGCTAGGAATGAAACTTAAACCAAAACCAATTAGCGGCTCAATTGTCGCTCCAAAGGGATTCAAGGCTGCAGGCGTGTTCTGCGATATTAAACGGCTGGGGACTGGCTCGGGCTCGGAAAAGGGGACAAAGCGTGACTTGGCGCTAGTCGTTTCTGAGCACCCCGCCGCGGTCGCTGGACTATTTACGACGAACCAGGTTTGCGCGGCGCCGGTAAAGGTGTGTGTGGCTCGAGTGCAAACAGGCTACGCGCAAGCAATCGTGGTGAACTCGGGCAACGCCAACGCCTGCACGGGCAAACAAGGGCTGAAGGATGCGCTGGAGATGGTGCAGTTCACCGAGCGGGCATTGAGGCTGCCACCAGGATCCGCGCTGGTCGGATCGACCGGACGGATCGGGCTGGTCCTGCCGATGCCCAACGTGCGTGCCGGCATCATGGAAGCCGCGGCCAAGTTGGGTTCGACGACGGAACATGCCACTCAGGCTGCCGAAGCGATCCTAACGAGTGATACCCGGCGCAAAGAGATCGCGGTGGAATTAAAGCTGGATGGAAGAACTGTCCGAATAGGAGGCATGTGCAAGGGCGCCGGGATGATCCAGCCGCGCATGAGTCCAACGGGCGCCCGCCCCGCCGCGAGCGCTCTGCACGCTACCATGCTCTGTTTCATTACTACCGATGCCGCCATTGGCCACCGTGCGCTGCAGGCCGCCCTCACGGGCGCGGTTTGCGCCAGTTTCAATCGCATCACCGTGGATGGCGATATGAGCACCAATGATACTGTCCTGGTACTGGCAAATGGCGCGGCAGGAAACGCTCCACTGCGGGCCGGCGGGCACGCGCGCAGTCGCCGTTCCCGCGACACGGAGATGTTTCAGGCGGGGCTCGATCACGTTTGTCTTGAGTTGGCCAAGATGATCGTGCGCGACGGTGAGGGGGTGTCACGGTTGGTCACCATCCGCTTGAAGGGCGCCAGTTCTTTTGCGGACGCAGACGCCGCCGCACGGGCGGTCGCCAACAGCGCGTTGGTCAAGACCAGTTGGCACGGGGGTGATCCCAATTGGGGCCGCATCATCGACGCGCTCGGCTATAGCTCCGCGAGGGTTGTCGAAGGAAAAGTCGACCTTGGCTATAGCGCACCCGGCAGCCGTGATGTTCTTTGGAGCCTCAAACAGGGCCAACCCAGCCGGGCGACTTTTAAGCAACTCTGTGCCGCCGTTGCCGCCAAAGAGTTCGACCTGCACGTCAACCTGAACCTTCGAAAAGGCAGCGCGCTCATGTACGCCGCCGATTTGACTGAAGAATACGTCACTTTCAACAAGGGGGATGTGACGGATCCGACTAGTCTCGGAGGCTGAGCGCACGACAGAAATCCGAAGGCCGAAGGCCGAAAGAAACCCGAAATCCGAAGGGAAAAACCTCAGCCGTGATTCTCCTGATTCGGGCTTCGGCCTTCGGGTTTCGGATTTATTCCACATCTGCTGACGGAAGCTACACAATGCCAAACGAGAGGGGGGCTTGTCTCCTCACGGTGGCCTCACTACCTTTCCTCCCATGCAGGATTTGATTGCTAAAGCCGAGACGTTGCTCGAAGCGTTGCCTTACATTCAGCGGTTCAGCGGCGCGACCTTTGTCATTAAGTACGGCGGCAGTTTCATGGATTCGCCCGATCCGAACATCCGGCTGAGTGTCGCGCGCGACCTGGTCTTTCTCGAAGCGGTGGAGATTAATCCGGTCGTGGTTCACGGTGGCGGAAAAGCGATCACCCGGGCGATGGAAAGCTCGGGTCTAAAAGCGCAGTTCATCCAGGGACAGCGTGTTACCGACCAGGCGGCGGTCGAGATCGTCGACCAGGTGCTCTCCCGCGAAATTAATCCTGAAGTCGTCGCCGCCATCAAAGCGCAGGGAGGGGCAGCCAAGGGTTTCAGTGGCCCATCGATTTTTAAGTGTCGCAAAGCCTTGGTCACTGCTCTGGACGGACAGCGCCTGGATCTTGGATTTGTGGGCGAAGTCACTGAGGTGGATACCGCGCCACTGCTGGAATGTATCGCCCAGGGAGTTACGCCGGTGATCAGTCCAACCGCGCGCGGCGAGGACGGTAAGATCTACAATTGTAACGCGGACGTCGCCGCAGCTCAAACCGCCATCGCTCTGCATGCCCGGCGTCTGGTCTTCATGAGCGACGTGCCTGGCGTGTTGCGGAACCCAAGCGACCCGGCGAGTGTGATTCCTCAGCTCAAAGTCAGCCAGGTGGACGAACTCAAACAGGCTGGTATTGTCGACAAAGGAATGATTCCGAAGATCAACAGCGCCGTAGCCGCGATCAAGTCAGGCGTCGAGAAGGTTTCACTAGTGGACGGCCGCGTCCCGCACGCGGTGCTCTTGGAAATTTTTACAGACGCTGGAGTGGGCACGGAATTGGTGACATAACGGCGCGGGTCGCTAAGGGAAATCCGAAGGCCGAGATCCGAAGGCCGAAACCCGAAATCCGAATAAAAGTGCACGGCGGGTCCAAATTGGAATTTCGGGTTTCGGGTTTCTTTCGGATTTCGGGGTTCCGGGGCAGCCGGTCATCGCCACTGGTGCTTAGGATACTTACGCTGGAGCTCCTGCTTGAGGCGGGGGTAATGCTCGCGCCAAAAGCCTGCCAGGTCTTGAGTGATCTGCACTGGTCGCATGTTCGGCGCCAGAATGTGTACCACCACCGTCACCCGGCCCAGCGCGATTTTCGGCGTGGTGTTCACGTCATAAAGATCCGCTATCCGGACCGCAATATAAGGGGGCACGCCCGCTTCGTAGAGCACCTTGGGCGTCCTCCCATTCGCCAACGTCAATCGCTCGGGCGCGTGTTTGTCCAGAAGCTCAGCTTGAGCCGGACTGAGCCAGCTTTTCACCACGGGTTTGACGGGTTTGTCCTTAATGTCCTTGTAGCCGCCAGCACCGTGACAAAGCTGCTCAATTAGATGCCGGCGCTCCGCTTCCGTGATCGGCGGCAGGCCCAGATCCGGGCACCACTGGCTCAGCAGGTTCAAACGCAAAATCCATTGTTCGACGCTGTGATCCCACTCTTTCAGAATCAACCGACCGGCGATCACCTCTTCGCTCAGCAGCCGTGCGGCGTCGTCGGCTGGCGGCGGGTCCACCCGGCGGGTGCTGATGCTCAAGTCGCGAAACCGCAGTTGTTCCTCGGCATAAACGCGCTTGCTCGTGGCATCGTAGAAAACCCGCAAAGCCGTGGTGATATCGTCGGGAAAAAGCTCGCGCAGCCAAGGTTCCTCGATCGTCGTCGCCAGGCTCAACAGCGTATTGAGCTCTTTGTCTTTCCCTTCGATCTCTCGAACCTCGGCCGCAACGAGCAAAGGACTGTTGTGCACCGCGCTGTCGCGGGCGAGAACCCCGCGCCGCCCGTGCACTAAATCGCACCTCAGCGTCCCGGCGTCCAAACGTCGCGCCACCCGATCGCTGAATCCGATCAAGAGGCACTTCTGAAGCGCCTCATCCGGAACCTCCACCAGTGTGGTCTCCAATCCTTCCTTTTTTGCAATGTCCAGGAACTGTTGGAATAACGGCCCGACCTGGCGTGCCGTGACCATATGCACGCCCAACCGGCGGCAATCATCCAGGCGGAACTGGTGGCGCGCGGCGTAATTCCAAGCTCGCATCAAAATCCAAAAATCGCTGCCCGCCTTGTCGCCCAACAGATCCTCGCGACAGCGGACAGTTTCACGATCCACGTTGCGCAGCAGCAGGTCGCGGCCTTGGGTCAATGCCGCCATCAGACAGGCCTGGTGCACACAGCGGTACTCCTGGGCAGCGAGCAGCATGCGTCCATACCGCGGGTGGACCGGGAAGGCCAGCATCTGGCGGCCGATCTCCGTGATTTGCACCGTTCGGGCGGAAGCATCCGTCAGTCTTAGCGCACCAAGGTCGACCAACAGTTCCTCGGCGTGGGCCAGCGCAGACTCTTCGGGCGCCTCCAGCCAGCGGAACTTTCGCAGGTCGCTTATCTCCGCGGCTTTCAATGTCAGGACCACTTCGGCCAAATCCAGCCGCTTGATTTCCGGCAATTCCTGTTGCGCTCGATGTCCGTGCTCGTCCTGCGACCAGA
>JANXQE010000749.1 GCA_025356925.1 Limisphaerales bacterium
CGGAAGGCGAATTTGCATGCGCTCAAGCTCGCGGGCGCCAGCAGGTCACAGACCTGCGATACAGCAGATTCGAAAATCTGCGCTACGTCTGAAGAGCTCGCGCGCTACCAGGATTAGGCCCCGGCGGCTTCGCGGACTCTGGCCAACTGCTCGTCCAGGCGTTTAGGCGAAACAGGAACTGCGGTGCCGAGTTCCTGAGCGAAAACGGAAACCTTGAATTCTTCCACCATCCACCGCAGTTCTTCGAGGCGGCTTTTCAAGACGACTGATCCAGGGTGGCCAGCCCGCAATTTGCGCAGAGCTTCGACGTAAGGCGCCACGATCCGGCAGCGTTCCTGATCTTTAACCGGGTTAACCGCGGCTCGTTCGGAACGGACGCGCAGCGCCTTGAGATAGCGCTGGACATCCAGGAGCCGCTCGAAGGGCGTGGCGTCCAGAAAATTCTTTGGGGCCAGGGCATTCAACTCCGTTTGCAGCCAGTTTGGTGCCCGGGCGATCGCGGGTGCGGGTCCCAGATCTTTAAGGCTCCCGAAGGTTCGTGGAGCAGGGGAAACCGGGATGGCTGGACAGCGCCGGAGAATCTCCTGGCGGAGTTTCAGGATAGGTTCAATTCGGTCCAGGGCTTGGGAGGCGAGACCGGGCAAGCGCTGGCGCGCTACCTCGAGCGCATTGCAAAACCGCTTCTCAGCCAGTTCGGGGAATTCTTCCGCGGGCTGCAGAAAGGATTTCAAGTTAGCATAGGCTCCGGCTTGCAGTTCTTCGACGGTGCAGAGGCCCGCCAAGCGAGGCTCCAAGCGGGCCAGGATCCGGAGGTCCTTTTGCAGCCAGGCCAGCTCTTTCTGGACCGCCATCTCGATCAGGCAACGGATGCCCGCCAGGCTCGCCTCCCGGGCAGCGGCGCCGCTGCGAAATAGCTGCAAATGGATCTGCCCTTCGTCCAGTTTCAACCCGGGCCAGGCCTCAATCTGCTCGGCGCCGGTTCCCTCCGTCACGCGTTCCGGCACGTCACCAAAAGTCCAGCCAGTCAGGCCAAACCGTTCCCAGCGTTGGCACAAAAGCCCCCAGCCAGGAGATTCTTTGACCGGCTGAATTTTTGCTTGTTCGAGTTGCTTGCGGAGTTGGCCCAGGTCGCGCCCGCTGCCGATCGTCTTCTGGTCGTGCCCAATCAGCTCAATCCGTGGCCGTAAATGCTGTGAAACCGCATCGGTTGGCCACGCGGAAGGCGGAATTTCGATCCCATATTTTTGGTGGATAAACCGCGCGAGATCCTGTTTGAGCGAAGGCCCGGCTGGCTGGAGGTCGCATGCGATTTCCGCCGCTTTGGGTGCGAGCGGCATCAATTCACGGCGAAGCGCCTTCGGAAGGCTTCGCAGGAGTTCGGTGATGACAGCCTCACGCAGCCCTGGCACCGCCCACTCCAACATGGCCGGGGAGACAACCTGGGCCAGATGTGACTCCAGCTTTATTGTGATTCCGTCGTCGTCCTCACCAGGCCGGTAGGAATAAGAGAGTGGCACGGACTGTCCACCGAGCCGAACCCGGTCCGGGAAAGCAGTCTGGTCGTAGTCGAGTTCCAGATCGCCGATGAGATCCAGCTCGGTCGCACAAAGGATCTCCGGTTCAGGATGTTCGCGCAACCAACGGTTCAGTTCGTCTCTCGAGGCGACGTTTTGCATCCGGCGCGAGTAGAAGTCGAACAGGGCCTGGTCCAAATCCGCCAGGTCATGGCGGCGCATACGCGTCTGCCAGGTCGCGATCTTATGGCGGACCTGGCGGTTGTGCTCGAGAAAGCGATAGGCGACCGGGACCGGGCTGCTCTGCTCGCGAGCCTCCATCAACAGTTGGGTCGGCGAGAGGCCGGAATCGTCACGTTCCCGCCGAGCGCGCGTTGGTTCCGGCAAAAGGTTCTCCTCGACCAACGCGCTGCGAATAAAGATTTCGGTCGCCCGCTTGGGATCCACATTGGCATAGGCGGCTTTGCGCTGCCGAACCTCCAGGCCGTAAAGTGAAATTTTTTCCTCGACCAGCACCCGGCCAGCGTTTGGGCTCCAGTGGGGATTGTGGAAGGTGGTTTTGCAAAGATGCGCCGCCAATTCGATAATCCAGTCCGGATCGATGCCCGCCAGCGTTCGCGCGAATAATTGCGAGGTTTCGACGATCTCACCCGCAACCATCCATTCAGGCTGGCTCGTTTTCGCCGGCACAGCGCCGCGCGCATCTTTTTGCGGAATTTTCTTCGAACGGTTGGGTGCCGCCGCGCGCTCGAACAGCGACGAAGCAGGGAAAACGTTCAAGCGCCGATTGCCCGCGGCCTGGTACAGGTTGCGCTCGGCTCGGATGCCGATGTGGCCGAGCAACCCGGCGAGGATGGCGCGATGGATGGCCTCGTAAGCGGCGCTGCTTTCGTTGGTGCGCAGCGTGCCCAGGTCCTCCAAGGCATCTTGCAGTTGGGCGTGGAGATCCTGCCACTCCCGCATGCGGAGGTAGGATAAGAAATGGGCTTTGCAGAATTTGCGGCGCTGATTTTGGGTTCGAAGCGTCTCCCATTCTTCGTGCACCGCGTTCCAGATGTTGAGCAGAGTGAGGAAATCGGAGCGCGGATCCGCGAAGCGTTTGTGCGCGGTCGCGGCAGCATCCTTCTGGTCCAGGGGCCGTTCCCGCGGGTCCTGGATGCTCAGTCCGGCGGCGATGATCAGCAGCTCCCGGGTCGCATGTTCGTGCTGGGCTTGCAGCAGCATGCGTCCGAGGGTCGGGTCGATGGGCAGCCGCGCCAGGTCACGGCCGAGCTGGGTCAGCTCGTGCGCGCTGTTGAGGGCGCCCAACTCCTCCAGTAATTGGTAGCCGCCCTGGATGGAAGCCGCCGCGGGCGGGTTGAGGAAGGGAAAGGTTTCAATCTCACCGAGTCGAAAGGCTTTCATGCGGAGGATCACCTCCGCCAGGTTGGCTCGCTGGATCTCCGGCTGGGTGAACAGGGGGCGCGCGGAAAAATCCGCTTCGGAATAAAGCCGGATACAAATGCCGTTTTGAACGCGGCCGCTCCGGCCTTTGCGCTGGTTGGCGCTGCTCTGTGCCACCGGTTCGATCGGCAGCCGCCGCGTGCGGGTTCGTGGGTTGTATCGACTGATCCGCGCGAGGCCGGAGTCGATGACATACTGGATCCCGGGAATGGTCAGGGACGTCTCGGCGATGTTGGTCGCGATGACGACCTTGCGCCTGGGCGCGGGGGCAAATACACGCTGCTGCTCGATCGCACTCAGCCGGCCGAACAAGGGTATTATTTCGACCGCCTCGCCGAGGCGGGTTCCGAGCAAGTCGCTGGTCTCCCGGATGTCTCGTTCGCTTGGCATGAAGATCAGGACATCGCCGGTGCCGGGGTTGGCCTCGATCTGTTCGCACGTGCGGACCGCCAAGTCGATGTAGGTCAACTCGCCCGCGTCTTCGGAAGCGGCATCCAACGGCGCATACACCACCTCGACCGGATAGAGCCGCCCGGAGACTTCGATGATGGGTGCGTCGTTAAAGGCTTTCGAGAATGCCCGGGTGTCGATGGTAGCCGAGGTGATGATCAGTTTGAGTTCCGGCCGCTTAGCCAGGAGGCCCTGCAGGTAACCGAGGAGAAAATCGATGTTCAGACTGCGTTCATGGGCTTCGTCAATGATGATGGCGTTGTATTCCGCGAGTAGCGGGTCGCCCTGCGTTTCGGCCAGCAGAATGCCATCGGTCATCAGTTTAATGTACGTCTCGGGACTGGAGCGGTCGTCAAACCGGATCTTGCAGCCGATTTCGCGCCCCCAGCCCACGGCCAACTCCTCAGCGATCCGGCGCGAGATGGATAGCGCGGCGATCCGCCTTGGCTGGGTGCACCCGATCTTGGCCTCGATGCCGAGCCCGGCTTCGAGGCACATTTTGGGGATCTGCGTCGTTTTGCCCGAGCCGGTTTCCCCGGCGATCACCACCACCTGATTACTCCGGATCGCCCCAACGATTTCCTCTCTGCGCGCCGTGATGGGCAGGCTCGCGGGATAAGAAATCCGCGGAACGAACGACTTTCTTTGCTGTCGCAACGCCACGGAGGCCCGGGCTTGCGCGAGCAAGCGCTCCAGCAACGCGTCATGTGCCTGGCGATGGAGTCGATCCTGAAGTAGACGCACCAACCGCGAGCCCAAGCGCACCCAGTCCGGCAACATCGCCTGTGGCAGCAGGTTCTTCAGCTCAATTACGCGGGGGTCCATAACATCAGAGTCCGTGAGTATAAGCGAGTGGCCGTGCCCGGCGAAACTCGCAAATGCAAAGGATACGGCCTTGAAGTGCAAATAAGCTTAGTCAGCCGGACTTGATCGACCATTCCAGCCAATTAACAAACAAAGATGGGTTCCGGCGTGGCGAGACCGGTCCGACCACCGGCTGACCGCTCGAGCCGTTTAGCATGAGTTTGTCTTCGCGCGGGGCCGCGGATCATTGCAAGGACAAAGTTTTTTGCCAGTTACCGCCTCAGTAAGGGCTTAATTTCATGGATTAGCCCAGGTTTTTCGAGTTTTTCATTTTCTCTTTATCGTTGCCAGTGACAGCGGTGGCTCGCCGGGGACCGGACTAGTGGGCTTGGAGGGCAATAACACCCCCACCAACAGTGCAATTTATACTTATTACCACACCGGGTGCATTCCAGCTCCAGACAAATACCACGTATTGGATTGTCGCCGTGAGCAACGACTCCTTCTACTATGAATGGAATGTAACAACCAACAGATCTCTCGACCCTGGCTCTGTTTGGACGTTCGGCAACGCGACGAGTGCGCCTCCATATCCACAATTCAGTGTTACGGTGACGACTGCTACTGTAGCATCACCACCGTTCATTTCCATGTTTCGGCCAATTATCCTGACTTTCACGAATTTCCAAAATTCCTTTGTTCTCCAAGAAAGCCCCGATTTGAGCGGGACGAACTGGACCCCGGCCACTGACCTCATCCAACTTGCCACGGTCAATAGTAATCAGACCGTTTTTCTGGTTCCGCCGTCTGAACAGCAAATGTATTTCCGCCTAGTCGTGCCCTGATTGGGGCACACGGACGACCAGTACTTGAGGACAAAAGGAAGCAATAATAACCACGTTGAAACGGGCCATCGGCCTAACACCCATTAAGCCCGAACGGTCAATAGAGAAAAAGTGCCGGAAGCGGAAATTCTTCTTTTCCGTTTGATCGTCCTCAGAACGGGAACTCCGACTTAATTTCTTGACCTGGCTGTTAGCGACTCCGGTTTTCACCTCTCTGTTGGTCCCGAGCCCAGCGCCCGGAGCGCCAGAGCCAGAACGTTGGCCGGCGGCGCTGGGCCGGTCCATCCCAAGCGGATAGTGGCACTCAGCCCGGGGTTGCGAGGAACGAGTTGCCCCGGGTAACCGGCGCCAGGAGCCGCCAACCCTGAAAGGGTTGAATCCCCCTGGCCAGCAGCGCGTGTGGGTGCCGGCCGCCGATGCAACCCTTTCAGGGTTGAGGGCGGGCCGCCACGGACGTCCCCGGGTAGCTCGTTCCTCGCAACCCGGGGCTGAGCGATGGAATCCCGTTGGGATTCGGCAAGTCAGCGGCCGCAATCCAAAGAGAAACAGGCATCCACGCCCAAGATCGCTTCAGGTGACGCCAGGGTGCGCCTGTTTGTTTTCCGTTGCTCTGCGGTCCGGCGGGCCTAAGCTTTGGCGGTAGCGGAAAAGCACCTATTGCGTGCCTCGCAGATTGTTAATCTTTGGGACTGGCATTCTGGGCCTTACCGTCTTGGTGGCTCTGATCTTTCTTGCGGTCCGCGCGGCAGGCTCGCCCATTGGATTCGCCCTGACCAGAGCAGATAAACTCCTAGAATGAATGCTCTCCAAACTAAGCCAAAGCCCTCAATTCGCTGGACCCCAGGCAGCGGACTCCGCGCGTCCGTTCTGCCCGGGTATTAAGCGTCCGGCGCGGGGCCGCTGCTGTGGACCGTTCGGCAACACGATTGTCGCATTCGCATCGTCTGTTAGATTTGGATATGCAAACTTTCAGTGAGGTCGAGCAGGAGGCGATAAAGCCTCCAGAAGCGCAACGAGCGACATTGGCCTGCCATCTACTGGATTCGTTGCCGGCAGTGCTTTCGGATGATGATGATGAGGGAGTTGCGGAAGCCCTCCGCCGAGACGCCGAGCTGGAGCGCGACCCCGCTGTGGGTCTGAGTTTAGAGGACTTGAGGCGTGCGCTTTCAGCTAAGCCATCGAAATGAAATCGCCGTGAGCCAACTTTTTCGATTTCCAAGAGCGGTCGGGCGAGACCCAGCGATCCAGGTCTGGATGCATGAGCATTCGGGTGAATTGGGGGTGATCGCACAGGAATGGTTTGAGGTCATGCGCGCCTGCGGAGAGGACGTTCGAGAGTTATTGCATGACGGCCATCCGACTGCGTGTGTAGCTGATGCGGCATTCGGCTATGTCAATGCGTTCAAAGATCACGTTAATGTCGGATTCTTTCGTGGTGCGGAGATTACCGATCCCGAGGGGCTGTTGGAAGGCACTGGCAAGTTCATGCGCCATGTGAAACTCAGGCCCGGCTGCAACGTCAATGCCACGGCGCTCCGGAAGCTCATCGATACTGCATACACTGACATGAAGGGGCGCCTGACGACGGGATAGTTAGTGGAGAGGTTCTGGAGCCCCCAGCGGGGGCGCTGCATACCAGCCCGGGGCAAGCGGAGCGCCGCCCCGGGTGACGAACCCAAAATGAGCCACTCTCCTTTTTTCAAATTCCGGT
>JANXQE010000833.1 GCA_025356925.1 Limisphaerales bacterium
CTTCATCAACGAGGCATTGGAGAAAGAGGGTCTGGCACTCCGGGCGGAGAGCCGGCACGCGCTTTTTCCCCAACGCCCGGTGCAGACCTGCCACGGCGTCCTTGGCCCGTTTGGGGAGCATCCCAGCCGAATTTGTGGAGAGGTTAGTTTCTCTGTGGTCTTCGAACGCGAACCGGATAAGGCCGCCTTGGACCTTGTACAGGATTGCCTGGCCGCCGGTTTGGCCGTTTACGTGGGCCTGTACGGGGACAAGACAAAGGTCACAGACCCGCCAACGGGCAAGCCAATGGTTGCGCGGCATTACGACTTGCACGCAAAAGGCAAACGATTCGTAATTCACGTCCACGGCGCCGCCGGGCACATGGGCTCCATTCGCGAGCGCGACGGAGCCATTACCAAAACGGCTTGCCTGGTCCGCAGTCTCGTCTGTTCTAAGACCAGACTCGATCAGATTGGGGGAATGGTGCGCCTGGAACTTGGCAGCGCAAACAACCCAGCGCTTAGCGATCGCCTGATCCTCGAAGGCGGCCAGGGCTTCGTGCCGACGCACAGTATAACCGAGGTCATGCAACGCTTACAAAAGGCCACTCAACGCGGCGCCGAAAGCTACCTGCGCCGGGTCGGCCGGAGCGAACCCGGCCGCGAAGTCGTGAAGGTCACCTTCGAAAAACTGCACAACGTGGCCTTCGATGGCGACCCGGCATCCCCGGCGATGGCTAACGGGATCGCCGCATCGTGGACTTGCGGCCTCTGGAAAGATGAACCGGTTCTTGGCTGGACGGTCTCCTGCGACGCCCGGCTGTTCGCCACGGAGTACCCTGGGCTGCCGGTGTTGACGTTTGGTCCAGGCCAACTGGGGCACGCCCACTCAGATCACGAGCAAATCACCGTAGCGGAAATTCGTGCGGCGGCGGAATTCATCGCCGTGTTCCTGCTGCTGCAGACTGGCACGCTCGCGACTTGATGAACAACAAACTAAGGCTCGGAGTGATTGGCGCCGGCGCGGTGGTGCGCGAGATCTACCAGCACCTGTATTTTCACAGCGACTATTCCGGCCGGCTGCAGATCTGCGCGGTGGCTGAGCCCAATGACGAGCATCGTAATTGGCTGGGGGATTTGGCTGGTTTGCCCATGAACCGACGCTTTGCGACTCACGGCGAGATGATCGCCCAGACTGAGCTGGATGCGGTTCAGGTCAATACGCCGGACCACCTGCATTGTGTGCCAACGGTGGAAGCGCTGAATGCTGGGCTGGATGTAGTAGTGCCCAAACCCGCCGCCTCGACGATCAAGGATGCTCACCAGATGATCCAGGCCGCGAGAAAGGCGCGCAGATTCTTAGGCATCGATTTTCATAAACGTGAAGACCCGCGCATCAAGGAGGCCGAGGCACGGTTTCGGAGTGGCCGGTACGGTGAGTTCCAAGCGGCTGTTTTTTACATGCTCGACAAGTTAATGGTAGCCGATCCAAACCATGCCCCGCGCTTTTTTGCATCGCCTGACTTCGCTGAAAAGAACACGCCCATATCCTTCCTGACCGTCCACATGGCCGATGCTTTAATGCGCATCGTTAACTTGATTCCGATGCGCGTGCGCGCGACCGGTTACGCCCACAAATTAACTTCCCTTCGTCCCATCGCACTTAAAGGCTTCGATCTGGTCGATACCGAGCTAGTGTTCGAGACTGGAGGCACGGCGCACATTCTGACCGGATGGGCATTGCCAAACACCGCCTGGTCTACAACGGTTCAGTCGGGACGCCTAATCTGCTCGGATGGTCTCCTCGATCTAGGGCTCGACACTCCCGGTCTGCTGGAGATTCACCAAGAGGGAGTTGTCGAAATCAACCCGCTCTTTCGGAATTTCGGCCTCGACGAGCGGGTGACTGGTTACGGCATCAGCAGCCCCGGCCACCTGTATGAGCAAATCATCGGACGGCGCAACCACTCGGTGTCCCAGGCGGACCTGGAGGAGAAATTAACACCGATGAATCTAGGATTTTACGCCACGCTCGTGCTGGAAGGAGCAGAGAAGAGTCTGGCCGATGGTGAGCAGGTGGGCCGTGGAACAACCATCGGACCCATGATCGATCTGCGAAAGCTCGCGGTGCAGGAACTAGGAGCCGAGGTGGCAACCGCGTACGGACTGGGCTAGAAGGAGCCAGGGGAGCGCTGGCGTCTCGCCGGCGAGTTCCCTCATGCCGGATCTCCGTATCACTACGGAATTGCGGAAATGCGCGTATTGTTGCATAAGAATAGAACATTGCCCATATGAGCCTCAACCGTTCAAGCAGCTCACCCTTTGATCTAATCGGCAAAGCCCTGTTTCCCGGCGTTCGCGGTTCACGCAGACGAACCAATCTGCGGTTTCTATTGCTCTCGATCGTCCTTGCGTTGATCGTTTGCGGCCTGCTGGTAACGGGTCTTTGGCTGGCCAACTGAATCAAAGAACAGCAGGTATGGCTCGCCTCGAGTCTCGCGCAAGATCATTAGCGCCAATTCGCGGGCGTGGTAGTCGCCCCACATCGAACTCTCGCCGTTCGGCACGTTTTCACCGGCCGCCACATAATCCCAACCGTTGGGTCGATGATAGACGGAATGCAACAGCAGTCCCTGGTGACTGGGATTGCTCGCTAAATAGGGCTCGGTGAATAGCGCGCTGGCCACGGTCAACCCTGCCTGCCGATAGCGGCGGCCCATTTTTCGGTCGCCTTGGGCAGTCAGAAAGTTGCCCAAACGAATCAAGCCCTGGCTCGCAATCGCGGCTGCCGAGCTGTCGACGGGCTCGAATCGGTTGAACGGGTCTGCTGGCCGGGTGAGGTAATCCCCTAGCTGCTGCAAACCGGGCGCTCCAGTGTCCCACATCGGAATGCCGTCGGTGCACGCATTGGCGAGATAAAAATCAGCGGTCGCCTCGGCCGCCTCGACAAAAAAGTCCGGCACTCTCCTGAGTTTTCCGGTTGAGAGCAGAAAACCCAGGAATTCCAATTGTTCGGCAAACCCGAGTTGAGCCCAGGCCAGCCCGCGCATCCACGTGCTGAACGGCGAATAGCCCTGCTGTGTGTTGGGGCACCGGAAGCTGCCATCGTTCACATTAAAAATGGCCTCGTGGATTGTGCGGCCGCGCACGTCGTAGATATCGCGGCGTCCACCATAATAGACATTGTAAAGGGCGGTCAGCTCGGCGTGTTCCAAAAGGCGCTGGAGCAAGGAAATCTTCTGATCGCGTTCACCCATCAGGACGTGCCCCAACTGATGGGCCACCGCGAGCGAACGCAGCGAACGCATGGTGTCCACGAATAGCGAATGCGGGCCGTTGAACGAATAAATGTAGCCTTTGCCATCCGGTGTGCCTGTCCAGCGTGCCGCCTGGACTGCACCCGATATCTTCAAAGCCAATTCGTAAAACTCGGTCTCGCGTTGGTTGGACGGAATTTTCTTCTCCCGCATCAGACGCCAAAGATTGCCGTAGGTCGAAACGTTGTTGAAGCCGTGGTCGTGAACGCCGACATGGGACACATGGGCCGCCATAAGCTCCACGGTCCTCCGCCGCCCGATCTGCAGGAAGCGCTCGTCGCCGGTCGCATCGAACTGCAACAACGCTGACCCGAACTGAAACCCTTGCGTCCATTCCGTCCACCCACGAGAGGTGTACCGGCCTCTGATCGTAAACACGGGTGTGCCCCGCGCAGGCTTCCAGTGTTTTTCAACGCTCAGAATTTTGCCGGCGGACAGTTCGAATAATCGGTGAACCTTAGAGGCTAGCTTTTTGGCAGTTAGGCTGTAGTCGATCTTAAGGGGCATTTCGAGGGAGATGAGCTCTTCACAACCTGTGAATATGAAACCCGCCGTCCACGTTGATAACTTCCCCCGTGCTGAACGGAAGCAAGTTCTGAGCGATTGCCGACACCGCGAGGCCGACGTCCTCCGGAGTGCCCCAACGGTTAATCGGAGTCAGGCCGTCGGCCAGCAGTTGGTCGTATTTTTCTTTCGCGGCCCGAGTCATATCGGTCGCGATGAGGCCAGGCCGAATTTCATACACGTTGATACCGTGCTCGGCCAGGCGAGCTGCGTAAAGAGGAGTAAGCATGGAGAGCGCAGCTTTCGCGAGACAGTAATCGCCCCGGTTGGTTGAAGCGGCATAGGCACTGACGGAGGAAATCGTGATGATCTTGGGCTTGAACTCGGCGGAGCCAACCGTGGTCTTGCTTTGCTCGATCATCCACCGGGCAGCTAGCTGCGTCAGAAAGTAGGGCCCTTTGAGGTTGATGCTGAGAACCCGATCGAAGCTTTCTTCGCTCGCGTCGAGGACGTCCGCGCGGACGTCCGGCGCGACCCCCGCGTTATTGACCAACAGATCGAGCCGGCCAAATATTAACTTCAAAAACTCAATCAACCTCTGGCGGTCCTCGGTTTTTCCGATGTCCGCGCAGAACACCTCGCTGCGAATACTTCGCCCCTTGGCTTGCGCGCAAGCTGCGCAATCGACCGCCGTCTGTTGAGCGGCGGAAAGGTTGCTCACATAATTGATCACCAGGTCGCAGCCGAGCCTCGCCAATTCCAGCGCGATGCCGCGACCGATACCTCGTGAGGCGCCGGTGATGAGAGCCACTTCGTTCACGCGCCAGAGCATAAAGGGGTGTGGCGCGGGCAAAAGCACAATTTTTCGGCGGACCCGGGGCCGGGCCAAAATCTGAAGGCTGAAACCCGAAGGCCGAAAGAAGTCCGAACCCCGAAATCCGAATCCCGACAGCCTCAGCTAAACTGGGTTCTGTTCGGACTGCTTTCGGCCTTCGGCCTTCGGGTTTCGGCCCTGTGGCCAAGCGCCGCCCCCACTGCCCAAACCTTTGACACTTCCCCGCCCACGCGCCATTCTAGCCCCGTGCGCATCGTCAACGTTCCGCTCGGCCCTCGCAGCTACGACATCAAAATCGGAACCGGCCTTCTCGGCGGGTTGGGCAAGGAATGTGCCCAGCTAAACCTTGGAAAGCGTTGTGCGATTGTTTCAGACACCAACGTCGTGCCGCATTTTGCTTCGGTCGCGAGCGAGGCTCTGACCCGAGCCGGCTTCGAACCGGTGCGCGTCATCGTGCCGGCCGGTGAAACCGCGAAGAGCCTCAAGACCGTCGCGGGCTGTTATGACCAACTGGCGGCACACCGTTTGGAACGCAAATCGTTTATCGTGGCGCTGGGCGGCGGCGTAGTGGGGGATCTCGCTGGGTTTGTCGCCGCCACGTATCTGCGCGGGATCGCATTTGTCCAAATTCCAACCACCCTGCTGGCGCAAGTGGACAGCTCCGTGGGCGGCAAAGTAGGCGTGAATCTCAAAGCCGGCAAAAACCTGGTGGGCGCATTTTATCAACCCCGCCTCGTCCTCTGCGATCTCGACACGCTCCGGACATTGCCCGAGCGGGAATATCGTTCCGGTCTCTCGGAAGTGATTAAGTATGGGATCATTTATGACGCGGCACTTTTCCGCGCCCTCGAGCGGTCCTTGCCCGACCTGATCGAGCGCCAGAATAAGAACCTTGCAATCGTGATCGGCCGCTGCTGTGAGATTAAAGCTGAAATCGTGCGACAAGATGAGACAGAGAATGGTTTGCGAGCGCTCCTTAACTTCGGCCATTCGATCGGCCACGCCTTGGAAGCCATTTCGCACTACGGCAAATTTCTGCACGGGGAAGCGATCTCGATCGGCCAACTGGCCGCCGCGCGGCTCTCCAGCCGGCTTACCGGCCTTCCATCCCGGGAGGTTGAGCGCATCGCCCTCCTGTTCCAACGAGCCGGACTCCCGACCGAGCTCAATCTGAACGCTTCTCAACGACCAAAACTGCTAGCCGCGATGCAACTCGACAAAAAGGTTGCCGGCGGGGAGATCAAGTTCGTCCTTGCTCGCAGAATCGGCAAGGCAGAGTTCGGACACTTCGTTCCGTTGGCCGTGCTCGAACAAATCCTGCGCCCTGCACAACCGTCCACCGCACCGGCAGCGGTCGACGAATAAGCCGTAAGCGCCAACAGGGCCACCGTCAATGAAACCATCGCCCGCGAGTATTTGCAGTTTTTCCGGGAGTGGTTTGTTTGAGCACGAAAGGCTGGAACAAGCCATAGGCTACGGTCGAGTAGTTGGTGCCAGGCGGCGGTCCCGGCGCTGGGCCTACCTGAAACCTCTTCGGCCAGGCCGCGCCGAGAACGGGGTTGCCGTGATGGGGACCGAGAGTGTTTTTTAATGTGCCGATCACGGTGACTGTGACTTTGTTTTCGCCGGCTCTAATCCATTGGGTTACTTCGCATTCCCAGGGCGGCGCGTCGATGTAGCCCGCAAATATTCCGTTGACCGCCACTTGGGCCACGCTCCCATACCATTCGGGCAAAACGACGGCAACCCGGCAGGACCCGCTGACCCGTTCCGCC
>JANXQE010000401.1 GCA_025356925.1 Limisphaerales bacterium
GGTCCCGGTGCCGCTTTCCGGGCTGGCGAATAGCTCCGTTTGCTTCAGGGTGTCTGACATGTCGGATTTTCCGGACCTGGTCCCCCGACTCTGGGCGATCCATTCGATTCGGACTTCCCCTTCCTTGCTCTTTTCTGGCCCCCCTTTGGCGCTCCCTTTGGTTGACCAGACATCGCTGCAGCGACGGGTAACACCCAGCGTGTACTTCTTGTTGGACGAGTGGCCAACCCGCGGATTACCGTGGCACCTATGAACTCGAAATCGCTCCTGGCAATTGTCGCGTTGTGGAGCAACCAGGATTGGGCGGATTGGATTCCGGCATACGCCGCCGAACCCGCCGCGCCCGTCCTCCGGGCCGTTCAAACAGTTCGATTCATCCCGGTGAAGGGAACGATCCGAATCGAGGGAACTTCCAACATTGACGATTGGCGAGTTGAGACCAAGTCGATCGGGGGCTTTATGGAAGTGAGTTCAACTTTTCCGAGCCACTTGGGTGCGAATTCTCCCGCAAGCCCGATCCCTGCCGTGGTGGAGGCTTGGATCAAGGTCCGCAGCCTCCGGAGCATCGAAAAGGACGGCAAGCCGTTCAGCAATAAAATGGACGACATCATGTATGAGGCGCTCCGGGCCAAAGATAACCCCGAGATCATCTACCGGCTCAATCGCTTGAGTTTGCGGCCTGGCTCCAGGAGTAAGGATAGCTCCGCCGAATTTGATGCGTGGGGGCAACTGGTGGTCGCGGGGGTGACGAACGAGGTCTCCATGCCGGTCAACGTGCTCTCCCTGGGCGGCAGCCGCCTCAAGGTCTGGGGAACGGCGACCGTGAACATGACCGATTTCAGAGTTGAGCCGCCCTCCCCGAAAATCACCCTGGGGCTCATCAAGACTGGCGACGGAGTGAAGCTCTCTTTTGAATGGCTGTTGGCTCGTCGCGCCGCAGAGCCGCAACCGAAACCCGGAAAGACAAGCCCTGCGGGTCCGGGATAGCGGCCTAGTGGCACTCGGCCCCCCGGAGCGTAGTGCTAGGCGAGCTAGAGCTACTAATGGCCAGGAATCTGCGCTACACGCGAGTCAGGTGGCCACGGTGCTGATCAGGTTGATGGTAGCTGTCTTCCCGAAGGGCAGGCCCACACCTTAAAAGGTGTTCGGGGTGTTTCTTCCACCATGGAAGTTCATCCAGCGAATATCGATATCGCCCGCTCGCGGCGCGAGGAGTGCCGGCATGTCCCCGCCATTCGTAAATTTGACGGCCAAAGCTCGGGATGTGGCCATAGATCCCTTCCATTTGTGGATTTCCGCATGTCCGTCCGCGAAGGAAAACCCGCACGCGCCATTGTGATACGTGGCCGGCATATCAACCCACGACCAGGCATGCGGATTGAACAGTCCGGCGTCGTTGATGCTGTCGGGATGCTCATCAACATACACCCACGTCCCATCGGGCCCGGGATACGTGAATTGGGAAAACTTTTTGATGTGCCGATAGGCGGTGTCCCACGGAGCGCCAGGAGCGTCTGCATTCCCTTCGCCAACACCGATATTGCCCGAAAGACTGCGAACGCGTTTTGCCCAGCCTCGACCGCGCTGGACCGATGCCAGGTACGTGTCCGCCGGACATTTGAAAATATTTGAGTTCCTGGCGATGTACTGCGCCAGTCTCGTGTATTTTTCGCTGATGATAAAGTCGAGGTTCGTATTATCCGTGCTGGTCGTCCAATCCTCCCACCCCTCACACCAGCCTGGGCCGATGGTTGGGTCGAAAGCGCCGCCTTGCGCATCTGCACCATGGAATGATGGGACCAGTTTGTCCTGAGCGTCGTGCGCGTACATCGACCAGGCAATCATGAGTTGGCGTGTATTGTTCATGCAATAGACCCCCTGGGTCTTTTGCTTGGCCTTGCCCAAAGCGGGCAGGATCATCGCCGCCAGGATGGCGATGATGGCAATAACCACCAGAAGTTCAATCAGCGTGAATCCATCTGGATTCCGGCAAAACTGGGGTGGAGCTTTGTCCGATGCGGAGTTGAATCGTTTCATATCTTCGTTCGTGACCTGCCATCCAACGGACTGGGTGTTGAAACGGATTGGCGTTGCGGGACCAGTTCCTAGCAGGATTGACGGGTGTTGTCAAGTTCCGCTAACTCCGATTGTATATTGTGCTTATGTACATCAATCCGTTTGCCTCGAGCCACGCACGAGTCCTGGCCCAATCGGCGCACTGCCTCGAAAAGTAGCGGATTGGAAGACATGATGGGACAAATGAGTGGATAGCGTCCCTCCTCAACCTCCGCCCAGCCGACGGAGCGCCATAAAGCAATTGAGCGCAGAGAGTGACTCTGCGCTCAGAACTCGATCGGCTCAGCTATCGGGTTTGCCACGCCGATAAGCTCGCGCCAGTTGCGATGATGATCTTAAGGATAGGCGGCCACGCCGGCGGCGTGTTGTGCCATCCAGAGGATGTCCAGGTCGTTTGCGAGGTTCTGGTTCAGCGGGAGTAACTGACCAGGCTTCAAAGCCGGCATAGTGCGCGGATCCTTGAATCGATGGATCTCCGAGTGGCCGTCAGCGAATGAGTATCCAGCGGCGTTGCCGTGATAGCTGGCCGGGTAATCAACGATCTGCCACTTGGTATCCGGGTCGGAAGCATACCACCCGTCATTGATGCTATCCTCGCGCTCGTCCAGGAAGACGAACATATCCACGGGTGACTTGATCTGCGCATACCTTCTGCATTGAGTATATCTGCTCGAGGCACCCCAGAGACCAGTAGGCCGGTTAGACCCAGGCGTCCCCACATAATTGTTCATCGAGAGGCTGCGAACCCGATTCAGGGATTGACCCCCGATCCTGACCACCGACTTGTCGGCCGGGCATTTGAACGCCGCCGGGTTTTTTACGTACGGACCAAGGTAGGCGCCGTACGGGTACCTGTCATGATTGATGAGCATCGCCACATTCGTGTTATCCGTGCTCGTAGTAAAATCCATCCAGCCGGCTACCCAGGAGTCGACCCCCAGATCCTGTCCTGCCCGACCGCCGTCCGCATTCGCCACAAGCTTGTCGTTGTTGTCCCCCGCGTACATGGTCCAAGCGAGCGCCATTTGTTTGGTGTTGTTCAAGCAGTAAACGCCCTGTGTCTTTTGTTTTGCTCGGGAGAGCGCAGGCAGGATCATCGCGGCCAAAATGGCGATGATGGCAATGACGACCAGGAGTTCGATGAGAGTAAAGCCGCGGGCCCTCTGCCACGAGAGCCGGGCGGGCTTTTCCGATACTGAGTTGAGTCTTTTCATATACGTTTTCCAGACAGGCCGCCCCGGGAATGGGCATCCGCTACATTAATATCATTGTTCCTTGGATCTTGTCAATAAGGCGCATGCATTCATCCTGTAACATTATTAATACAAGTAGAGAGCATAATATAGCGAATGTCCGCGGCCAAACCGCTCACCCTTATCAACGCGTCGTCCCGTAATGTGCAAGACATTCTTGTCGGGCGCTTCCGACGACTTTCAGGTCACCCAAAATCTTCCCTGAGACTGGAAGAGCTGACGCAATCGAATCGTCCCAAGTCCTTCAACGACTGCCAAATGTACAGGTTCCGCTCGTCCCCGCAGAGCCCTTCCTCTGCCGCTGGCGGGACTCGGGACAAGGAGCTAGTCCGGGGGGCTTGGCGTTTGGCCGTCACGGCTCCGGTTCTTGTGAAGGCTGGATTGTTTCGGGCATTTGACCTAGCCTTTCTCGGGCTGAAACATCATGAGCAGACCTGCGTTGCGGAGCCGCAACCTAAGATGAACCGATTCGAGCAAAGACTTTCTGCGGACAGGTTGAAGTTACGGCGCGCCTCGTTGCAGACGCTGCAAATCAACGTGGGCCGTCGGTGCAACCAAGCCTGCCGGCACTGTCATGTTGATGCCGGCCCTTGGCGCACGGAAACGGTGAGCCGCCCGGTGGCGGAGCGCATTGGCCAGTGGATCGCCGAGCATCGTCCACCGGTGGTGGATATTACCGGCGGCGCCCCTGAGCTGAGCGAGTCGTTTCGGTTTTTCGTGGAATGCGCCCGGGCAGGGGGCTTGCGGGTTCTGGATCGCTGCAACCTGACGATCATCGAAGAACCGGGCTACGGAGATCTACCGGAGTACCTGGCGGCGCAGGCGGTCGAGGTCGTCGCTTCTTTGCCTTGTTATACGGCGGCAAACGTCGCCAAACAACGAGGAAACGGAGTGTTTGAGAAGAGCATCGCGGCCCTTCGAAAGCTCAATGCAGTTGGTTACGGCACTCAGTTGCCTCTCCACCTGGTTTACAACCCGGTCGGGCCAAGGCTGCCCGGGCCGCAGGCTCAGTTGGAAGCCGATTACAAGGCCGAGTTGGGCCGACACTTTGGGATTGTTTTCAATCGCCTCTACACGATTACCAACCAGCCGATTGCCCGATTCGCGCAAGATCTTCGAGGTATGGGCAAGTGGGACGAATACGTGGAGCTGCTGACCAGCAGCTTTAACCCATCGACGATTGACGGACTAATGTGCCGGACGACGCTGAGTGTCGGCTGGTCAGGAGAAGTGTACGACTGCGATTTCAATCAGATGCTCGGGATGCAATTGCGAAACGGCAAGCCGTTATTTCTCTGGGATGTCACGCCGGAGGTTTTGGAAAATCAGGCGGTTCGGACTGGGGAACATTGCTTTGCATGCACGGCAGGGTGCGGCAGCAGTTGCACCGGCTCCTTGGCATGAATCCCCGCGAGACCAGTTCCACCAGTCCGTTTTAAGATGCCCGGCGCGCGGACATCCTTGTCCAATGTCAATGGGTGAGCGGCTCATTCTCTTCACGCGCTATCCTGTCCCTGGCCAGGCGAAGACCCGCCTGATTCCCACGCTCGGACCCGACGGCGCCGCAGCTCTCCATCGCCGGCTCACTTTGCGCGCTCTGCGCTCGGCGGAAGCACTGCAAGCTATGCGCGGCGTCGAGGTCGAAATCCAATTCGTGGGGGCCAATGAAACGACCATGCGGCATTGGCTCGGCGATCGCTTTACATTTTGTCCGCAAATCCAGGGAGACCTTGGCCAGCGGATGGCCGGGGCTTTTGAAAGGAGCTTTCGCGCCGGAGCGCCCGCCACGATCCTGATCGGGGCGGATTGCCCCGAGCTGACCCCAGCCCTGCTAGTCGAGGCGTTTGAGAGGCTTCGACAGGACCCGGTTGTGCTGGGCCCGGCCCGAGACGGAGGCTACTATCTAATCGGGCTGCGTCGGCCGATTCCATCGCTCTTCCATGGGGTAGTCTGGGGAATGAGCACGGTACTCGACGACTCGCTGCAGATCCTCAAACGGGCCGGGTTCACAACCGGGCTTTTGAAGCCGTTGGATGATATCGATCGGCGGGAGGATCTGTTGGTTTGGCGTCGAATCGTGGAGACCGAAGAAGCCGACTTACGCAAGGTCTCGGTCGTTATTCCGGCGGTGAACGAAGCGCAACACATCGCTTCGACGGTGGCTTCAGTCGTCCAGGGCAATCCTTGGGAAATCACGGTGGTGGATGGCGGCAGCCGCGACGAGACAGCACAGCGCGCGCGCGAAACCGGAGCCGCCGTCGTGGCTTCCCATCCCGGTCGAGCGCGCCAAATGAACGCCGGTGCGTCCAAGTCTGATGGGAACGTGCTTTTGTTCCTCCACGCCGATACCGTGCTCGGCCATGACTATGCATCGGCAGCTCCTCGCCTCAGCGACGGCACGATGGCTGCCGGGGCATTCCGGTTCGCCATCGCCGACCGTTTCCCAGGTAGCAAGTTTATTGAATGGACGACCAACCTGCGCTCGCGTTGGTTGCAACTGCCTTATGGCGACCAGGGACTGTTTTTGCGGCGCTCGTTGTTCGAGG
>JANXQE010000024.1 GCA_025356925.1 Limisphaerales bacterium
GGTAACTCAAAGGAACACTTCCAGCTGCCGCCACGTTAATGTTTGCGTTGGTGCCGACCGTAACGTCCTGGCTCTGCGGTTGGGTAACAATGAATGGTGCAATCGGAACCACACACTTGCCGGCGGCACCAGCGTTGTAGATGGCCTGAACCTCGCCCGGCGCGAGCACGCGGTCATAGATCGCAATTTCGTCAATAACGCCTTTAAAAAACTCGCCGGCTCCCTGCGCCGCTGCGCCAATTGTGATTGGCGAACTGTTGAGCGTGTTCGCGAGATTTCCGTTGATCACCCTGGTTCGGACAAGCTGACCTTCCAGGAAAGTTTGGAGCTGCACTTGATTATTAGTGAGCTGCTGGTAGGTCGCGGCCAAATGATGAAAAACACCGGGGACCGGCGCCGGCGAATACCTTGAAACCTCAAAAGGGCTGCCGAAAGGCGTGTCGTCACCATCCTCCACCGTCGGGTCGTCGTAGAAAACGCCCAAGCCATTATTGGGAGCGTTGTTGATTCCGTAGTTGGCGATCGTCGCGCCGACGCGCTTGTCGATGATCGTGTAATTCGTGTAATAGAGGCTGTTAGCCTGAGTAGAATTGTACCACAGTTCTATGGTCAGCTGGTCGCTATAGTTAAGCGTCGGACTATTGGAAATAACAATGAATCCCGTGCCGTCGAACCCAAACCCGTTACCAACTTTGCCCGGCACGATGGAAACGCCGCCATGAAAAATCCCATTGTTTCCACTCACCAAATCCAGCGCGTTGCTCTCGCCCGACCACCAGCTCACCAGGCCTGAGGGAATAGCCGCACAGGTTCCCAAGGCCAGCTTAACGATTGAACTTGTGACGCTGCCGAAGGCATTTGAAACGATGACAGCGTAAGACCCAAAGTCTGCTGGCTGTACCGCCCCCAGGGTCAACGTTGGCGCAATGGCCCCAGGCAGCTTATTACCCCCGAATAACCATTGGTAGCCCAAGGGCGCAGTTCCGGCAGCCAGGACACTGAAAGATGCGCTGCCGCCCTGCGCGGCGCTTTGATTGCTCGGTTGCACTACGATCGCCGGCGCTATGGGAGCAGCGCACTTCCCGGCGCTCCCCGCCTGATAAATCGCTTGGATCTCAGCCGGCGATAATGCTCGGTTGTAAAGGCTGACCTCATCCAGTTTGCCCAAGTGCCGGAAGCCGGCGTACAAGTCCGAACTGCCGACAGGCCGATAACCCAAATTGACCGAAAGCGTAGTGTTCGGGTGGACGGGAACAGTGAAGCTGGTTGATGCAACACTAACGCCGTTCAAAAATAAGCCCGCGGTTTGAGCCAGGGAGTCGAAAGTGAAAGCTACATGACTCCATTGGTTGGAGTGCAGCACTCCGCCGGTTGACGCAAAATTGAAATTGTTGTTGAAATTAGCGCCATCCCTTGCAAAAGCAAAAATCGCGCCTGACAATGGCTGTCCCCCTACTCCCAAGTTATACCAAAAGTCCAACGACATTGGGCCGGTAGAATCTCCATATTCGAAGATGGGACGTGGAGTGCTCAGATCGGTGACGTAAATCCAGGCTTCGATCGTCAGGTTGGACACATTCAGGCTCGGAGACCCAGGCACCGTCATCAAGCTGGTCGTGCCGTCGAAATTAAACGCCAGACCATCCATTCCCGGCACAAATGTGATCCCGTTGGTTTGCGTCGCATTATTACCGTCTGCGACATCAAACCCGTTTCCCTCCGCCGGCCACCAAGCGACCAGTCCTGATGGTGGCGACACGCAGTTGCCCTGCCCCCAAGAGTTAGTTGCAAACGCTGCCAGCAACACCACGACGAATGTCGAGGTTACTTGGGCTGCACTTCCGATCGTGAATTTGGACTCCATGTTTCACCTCATTGGCGTTCTGATTTATTGCACTTAAATTATGTCCATTTTAAAAAGGTTTGTCAACTCAAAACCTAAGGCTCCCAAAACCAGGGCATTGTTACGCAACGCCCTTTGGCACAGGTGCTTTCACTCATAATCAGCTCCACTGTGGAGCACTTTCGAGCGCCTTATAAGCCGGATCTCTCCGGTTACCAGAGGATCGAATTGCCAATCACGACTCGTCGACGATAAGATCCGAGAAGTGATTCGGAAGAATACTTTAAGCCACGCATGACCTCACCTCTTGTCAGCGTGATTAGCTTGAACTTCAACGGTGGCACCTGGTTGCCTCGTTGCCTCGAATCTTTAAGCCAACAAACCGTCCTCGACCGGATCCAAATTATCGTCGCCGATAACGCATCCACAGACGGCTCGGATCAACTGGCGCGGGACCTCCTGGCCCGCGTAGGGACGGAGGGCAAGGTTCTCCAGAACGGCGCCAACCTTGGTTATTGCGAAGGGAACAACCGTGGCGCCGCGCCAGCCACCGGCAAGTACCTGTTATTCCTTAACACCGACACCTGGTTGGAAAAGGACTGCATTGAAAGACTAGTCACGGCCGTCGAAGCGACTAAAGCGGACGCCGCCAGTCCGTTAGTCCTGGACTACGACAATGACAACTTCCAAACCAATGGGGCTGCCGGCTTTGACCTGTTTGGCTATCTTACCGGCCCCAAGGGACCTTCGCCTAAAGGAACAATCTTCGCTGCTCCGGGCTGCGCGTTGCTGGTGAAAAATGACGTGTTTCAGCGAGTCGGAGGGTTTGATCCTGAGTTCTTCATGTACGCGGACGAAACCGACCTGGCCTGGCGGTTGACCTTGTGTGGCGCAGTTACCATCACGGTACCCGAAGCCCGCGTCCACCACCGCGGGGCAGTGACTGCCAATCCGAAAGGGGGAGAGAAAGTGGTCGAGTTCCGGACCAACGAAATGGTGCGTTTCTTTGCGACTCGCAACTCATTTTTGGTCATCCTTAAAAACGCGCAGCATCTTCTGTTGCTTTCGTGTTTCTCACAGGGGCTTTGGGTCTGCCTCGAGATGTTCGCGGTACTGGCAATTACCCGGCGCTGGAGCACAATTCGGCACACATATCTCAGGGCCTTCGCCGACCTTTGGCGACTGCGTCACCATATCCTGCGAGAACGTGTTCGAGTACACAAATTGCGTAAGCATAATGACTTCTGGATGCTGAGCTTTTTACGGCTTCGTCCAGGCCGCTGGCAGGACGTGGAGAAGATCCTGCGTCTGGGCGCTCCAACGGTAAACCCATCAAAGTTCTAAGGTTTTCCAATCAAGGGGCCAGGTCAGCCGCGCCAGCGTCTTGGAGTGCGGCGGTCCTGCGCCGCTTTCAACGCCCCAGCAAAGCGCCACGGCACTGACGCACTCCAAAACCTTCGGACAAACGGTCGGTTCATGGAAAGCGCGCTAAGGGGTATTGAGAAGAACCGAACCTTTTCTTCCTTTGCGGCCTCCGCGTCCTTTGCGTGAGGATTTCTGGTTCCGCTGGGAAAGGCTCTTAGGAAAGGAGGAAAGCAGGAATTATAGTCTCTTCCTGCTTTCCTCAGCCACCTTTCAGTCCGTGGGCCCTCCCACGGACTCTAGTGAGCAGCCAGTTTTTTTACTGCCAGAATGGCCGCCGCCGTTTCGGGG
>JANXQE010000042.1 GCA_025356925.1 Limisphaerales bacterium
CCAATGGCATCGATCCTGAGAAATTCCGGCCCGAGGTTCAGCCGATGGCGTTGGCTACCAATAAATCTTTCAGGTTTCTGTTCGTTGGGGGGACGATCGGCCGCAAAGGGTCGGACGTTCTGCTTGAAGCCTATCTGCAACAGTTTACGGCCGACGACGATGTCTGCCTGGTGATCAAGGATTTCGGCGGCAAGACCTTTTATTCCGGACAGACCATGGAAGCGCGCATCAGAGCTGCCCAGTTACAGCCGAACGCCCCGGAAATCCTCTATCTCGACACAGATCTGCCACCCGATGCACTGCCCGGTCTCTATACGGCCTGCGATTGTCTGGTCCACCCGTACCGAGGTGAAGGGTTTGGGTTACCCATCCTCGAAGCAATGGCTTGCGGTTTGCCGGTCATCGTTACCGCGGGCGGCGCGGCGGATGATTTTGCGAAAGATGGGTTCGCGTTCCGCATCGAGGCCACCAAGAGATTCTTTGGAGAAACCGTCAGTGGGATGAAACTGACGGGCCAAGGCTGGCTGCTGGAGCCGCGCTTGGACGAACTCGCCGCACGCATGAAGTGGGTCATCGGGCATCGCGAGGAGGCCCGTTCCACCGGCGGTCGCGCAAGCGAGCATGTGCGTCGGGAATGGACCTGGGACTGTGCGGCGCAAATCGCCGCCGAGCGAGTCCGTGAGCTGCAAAAGCGTCAAGCCGAGCCAGGCCAGAATCCCGGCTCAAACCATGGGGCTGCCAAGGCTGGACCTGTAGTGTTGCCGCCGTGCGCCCTCGTCGGGGATTTAGCCGCTGCGCGACAGTTGTTGGCTCAAGGAAACCCGCCCCAGGCGTGGAAAACCACTCTTGCCGCGCTCCAGGCGCGTTCTTTTCACCCCGAAGCCTATCTCTTGCTTGCGGAGATCGCTGCCGTCGCGGGAGCCGGGCAGGCCGCCCGCCGCTGCGCCGAGTACGCCTGCGACCTGGCGCCCGGCTGGAAACCAGCCCGGCGGTTTCTTAACCGCCGGCTCAAGGGCAACAGCCAGCCTGGCTGGATCACACTACCGGATTCGATCCCCCTGCGCGCGAACGTCAGCCCGCAACACGCTTCGCGCTTGACCGTTTGTCTCATAGCACGCAACGAGGAAAAACTAATCGCGCAGTGCCTCCGTTCGGTTAAAGCGTTGGCGGATCAAATCATCGTCGTGGACACCGGCTCGACGGATCGCACAGTCGAAATTGCCACGGAACACGGCGCGGAAATACATACTCTCCCATGGTGCGACGATTTTAGCGCGGCGCGTAACGCTGCCTTGGAACACGCGCGGGGCGATTGGGTTCTGATCCTGGACGCGGACGAGGAACTGCCTCCCGATCAACACGCGCGGCTCCAAGCGGATCTGAAAAACCGCAAAGTCATTGCCTGCCGGTTGCCTCTGGTGAACGCAGGCCAGGAAGCCGAGGGCCGCAGTTGCGTGCCGCGGCTGTTTCGGAATGCGCCCGGTGTTTACTTCTGCGGCCGAATCCACGAACAGGTTTTCCCCAGCCTTGTCGCGCTGGGCAAACCGTGGGGATTGGGCACCGGTCTGGGCACCGCACAGATCCTCCATCACGGTTACACGAAGGAAACCGTCAAAGACCGAAATAAGATCGAGCGCAATCTTAACCTGCTCCGCCAAGCCGTTGAGGAGTATCCGGAAGATCCTAACCTGACTATGAACCTCGGACTCGAGCTGGTTCGCTCGGGCGATTTGGAGGGCGGGTTGCCTTATTACAGACGAGCATTTGAGTTCATGTCTGCCAAGACTTCGGATGGGCTTGCACCCGAACTGCGTGAGGCGCTGCTGACGCAATTCACCTCTCAGTTGTACAAGGTGCGAGCCCATAGTGAGGTCGTTGAAGTCCTGACGTCTACCCTGGCAAAGAGGGGAGGCCTCACCGCGTCGCTGCACTTCGCGCTGGGCCTGGCCTATTTCAAGTTGAAGCAATATCAATCAGCGGCTGAGCAGATGCGGCAGTGCCTCGCCAAGCGGCAACAAGTGGCACTCACGCCGATCAACCAAGATATTCTCACCGTGGCACCCCACCACTGCCTCGCGATGAGCCTGGCCAGAGCTGGAGACCTCACCGGCGCCGAAAAGGCGTTTCAAGCCGCTGCGAATGAAAAGGGCCAGGTTGACGCCCTGAAGCTGGACTACGCGAAATTCCTCGTGGACCAAAATCGTCCGGTGGATGCGCTGCATCGGCTCCATGAGCTTGTCGCTCTCGATGCGCGTTCGGCGGCAGTCTGGCGGTTGGGCGGTGAAATCGCTCTTAGCCGGGCTGAATTCCTCGAGGTCGCCTGCGACTGGACGGCTGAAGCCATGAAGCAGCTTCCACAAGATGATGAGATCGTCGCGCAACGCGCGGAGGCGCTGATGCTGAGCCAGGAAACGGCTGCCGCACGCATCCTTTGGGAAAGGCTTTGGCAGGGCGGGCGTCAGCCCCGGAGCCTGGCGGCTCTTATCCTGTGTGAAATTGTTGCTGATGGCTTGAGTAGCCGCTCGGCGGACTACGAGCCGGACCTGGGTCCAACGAGCCGCGCGGTTATTGAATGGTATCGCCGTTGCCTGGCTGCGCACTCTCAGGGAATGCTCGACCGCCTGAACCAGCAAACCGAGGCTCTGCGTGCGATTCTGCCAGCCGCTGCCGACATGATCGACGCCGCCTTGGCGGAAGCCGGCGAGCAACCCGCCCGGGCTCTGGAACCATGCCTGGCGTGACTCGGGCGCTCCGCTGAGACGATACGACCCGGATTTAAGCCCGGAGAATCAGTTTCAAGACTGCGCCAGGATTTGGGGGGACTCAGTTGGCTACCCGGGTCCCAGCGTTGGGAAGTTAGGCTATTGTCGAACATCGCTCCGCGATGAAAAGGAGATCGGGGCCTCGTCGAACTCGGGCTTCTGTTTTTGAGTGGCGAAACTTTTGTTCGTAATCCTCAGTTGTTTCAGTCTAAAATGCATCTCTACTGATGCGTTGGCGCGTTCTGATCGGGCTCCTGCTGAGCAGCACACTGGGCGTGGTGGTTTGGTGCTGGGTTAGTTCTCCCTGGAGCTCGCGTGGGAGGGTCGCTCTGGCTCAGCTTGCGGCCGGTGCGCCCGGCGCCGGTTCAGTGGCCGCAATCGTGTCGCAAGCCCCTCCGGACCTCAACGGGGTCAAGCCCGGATCGTCCGTTCGGCGTGGTCATCGTCTGACCAACTCCGGTAAAAGTCTCGACGAGCTGATGCGAAATCCGAGGGCGATCCTGCTGGAGAACGCCCTGTTGGATACCGGCGTTGCGCTCGACCTGCCGCTCCCTCCCGCATTGCGATCTCAGGGTGACCCGGGCAGCTACATCGTCCAAAGCCGCGGTGAGTTGAACGCTTCCTTTAGGCTGGTCCTGGCCCGGGCCGGGGCGACGTTAGTGGCCTACATTCCCAATAACGCGTACCTCGTTCGGGTTGCCGGGGCGGTTGCGGCTCGGTTGGCGAGCGACCCGCAAGTGGGCGCCGTTGTTCCCTACGAGCCTTATTACAAAATAAAAGCTTCGCTCCTGAATGAGGTCTTGGCCGAGGAGCCAAGATACCAACCTGATCCGGGGGGCGCGGTACCTCGCGGGGATTCCGCGACTGCGGGAACAACGGAACTCGCCGCCGAAACGCCGCCGGTCTCAGGGGAACCGCGAAGCTCCGCGCGGGTGACGCAAGCGGAGCGGATGGCTGTCAACGTGCTGCTTTTCGCTGAAAGTCAGCAGTCCACCCTCGCGCGGTTCAGCGAAGTCGGGATCGAGGTAGTGGCACAGACCCGTTCCCCGTTCGGCACGATTGCTGAGATTCGCTGCCCCTCCGGAAGACTGGCGTGGATCGCGCGATTACCCGGCGTTCAGGAACTGGAGCGTTGCCACCCGCGCGTCCCGGCGAACGACTTAAGCCGGGCGCGGATCGGGGTGGCGGCTGACGCGGTCACGAGCATCGACTACTTGGGACTAACCGGCTCGAACGTGCTGGTAAACATCAATGACCTGGGCGTGGATACGAACCATCCCGATCTGGTTGGTCGGGTCTACTATGACCTGGCCAGTAGTGGCGTGGATAACAATGGGCACGGCACGCACGTGGCCGGCATCATCGCGGGCAGCGGCGCTGAGTCGCTAACGATCACCAACGCGCCTGGTTCAGTGATGCCCCCAGTCGCGTCCCAGTTCCGCGGGTTGGCGCCCGCAGCCGAGATTTTCTCGATCACGGTCGAGGCTGAATCCAAAACCTTTGCCAGCGATGCTTATTTGCAACAGACTGCCGCAAAGGCCAAGGCACTCATCTCGAACAATAGCTGGCACTATGCCGATGATACCGATTACGACCTTGGGGCGGCTAGCTATGACGCGGCGGTCCGGGATGCGCTTCCGGGCGTGCCGGGCTCCCAACCGCTGCTCTGTGTGTTTGCTGCCGGCAATACCGGCCGAGGCGCCGAGGACGGAACGGGCGGCATCCCCGATAGCGTTGAGTCGCCCGGCACGGCAAAGAACGTTATCACGGTCGGAGCACTCGAGCAGCCACGGTTGATCACCAACCAGACCTGGAGTTGTTCGACCAACGGCACGATTGTCACTTGCCAGACCAATACACCCTGGTTGCCGCTCACGGACAGTTCCAACCAGGTTGCCAGCTTCTCCAGCCGGGGAAACGTGGGCCTCGGGATCGAAGGGCTTTCCGGGCGGTTCAAACCCGATGTCGTCGCGCCCGGGACGCTCATAATCTCGACCCGCTCCACAAGCTGGGATCAAACGGCTTATTATTCGTCCTCAAACGATCTCCTCAACCTTGGGTCGAATGCAAACTCTTCGCTAGTGCTGAGCAATCTGAACGAGGGGCTTGGCCCGTTTTACCGGTTTGAGTCTGGAACAAGTCTGGGGGCGGCGGAGGTGTCCGGAACGCTGGCGTTGATGCAGGAGTTTTTCCAACAACGCCTGCTGCGAACCAACAGTCCGGCGCTCATGAAAGCCCTTCTGATCAACGGCTCCCGGTCGGTCGGCAGCGGCTATTACCTCCATTCACCTGGAGCGACCAATGCTCAAGGTTGGGGCCTCCTCCAGTTGCCCAACAGCCTGCCGGGAGTTCTGACAAACACCGCCGCTCCCAGCAGTTCGTTGTGGTTCTTTGACCAGAGCCCGGCCGAAGCTCTGGCTACCGGTCAACAGCGCACGCGGTTTGTTTCGGTGACGCCGGCCGCTCAAAGCCTGCCGCTGCGTGTCACGATCACCTGGACCGACCCGCCCGGGAACCCTGTCGCTGGCTTGAAGCTGGTCAACGATCTCGATTTGATCCTGACGAACCTGAACACAGGCGAGGTTTTCTGGGGCAACGATATTCCGGCCGGCACCCGTTTCAACTCCGCCTGGCAGCCGGGCACTCCCCCCAACGTGGACCTGGTGAATAATGTCGAGAACGTCTTCCTCCCGCCCGCCCTGGGCAGCAACTACTCCGTGACGGTCTTGGGACGACGTGTCGGAGTCAATGCCGTGAATGAGCATCCGAACGGTGTGGCTCAGGATTACGCGCTGGTTATCTCCTCTGGTAACGGCCAGTTAACGAACGCCCTGGCCCTGACGGACCCTCCCACGGTCTCGAGGCCCACGGCAGTCGTAACTCCGATGACGAACGGCTTTGCAGCCGGTGCCGCCGATTTCGGCGAGTACTTATTGCATCAGCGGGTGGGTGCGAATGGACCGCTGTTGGGCACCAACACAATCACCTTGGGCAGTCTGACCAACACCACGATGACCATCGGAACGCTCAGCCAGTGGCATTTTTACGTCTTTACCAATGATACCTCCTTCACGAATGCGGTTTTCCTGACTTTTCTGGCTGATTCTCTTTCACTACTTCCGGCCCAGGTCGTTCCGGCGGTCGGCTCAACGTCGGGTCAGGTCTGGCTCGCGAGCGCCGACCTGGATCTCTATGTCTCGCGTGACTCGGGACTAACGAATTTGGATCCGGCGGTGCTGGCCGCGGCTGATTTTTCTCGCGGGCGGGGCGGTAACGAGACCATCATTTATTCCAACGCCGCGCCCGGGGTATATTACGCCGGAGTTAAATGCGAGTCTTCGCAAGGGGCAGACTATGGCTTCCTGGCCGATGTCAGCCAGGAGTCGTTCACACAGGCCGACTCACTGGGAAACGAAATCCTCCGTGGCTTTCCCTCGCCGGACGCCATCCCCCGAGGCTCCATCGCCCAACCCGGTGAGGCCTACTCGTTCTATGTTACTCCCGATAGCTTTCCGGTGCGGCGTGTCATCGTCACTAATGTCTTGGGCTACTCCTCTTTCAGCGATTTGCAGGCCACGCTGAACCACAGCGCCTCCTCCGTGATCCTGAACAACCACTCCACTAACGAAGCCTCGATGGCTCAAACGTTCGTTTATGATGATAGCGGCGAGGGCAATCTCCCGGGAGCCGTGCCAAGCGACGGGCCTGGCAGCTTGCGCGACTTTGCAGGGCAGGACGGCCTGGGACAATGGCTCATGCGCCTGGTCACGACCAACCAGCCCGGGGTTAACCAAAGGTCATGGCTTTTCCTCGAGCGCCAACAGGATCTCGGTGGCGTCGAGTTGGCCAGCCTCTTGCCCGGGACGTGCCGTGAGGATTTCGTTTCGGTTCCGCGGCAGACGACGAATTTAACAGCCACCGTCGCCATCGCGTCTGGAACAGGTCCGATTTCCTTGCAGGTCTACGCTTCGGGCGCCTATGGAAGCAATTGCGCCACAGCTTTGGTTAATGGCGCCAGCGCGAACGGAATGATGACCGTCGACCAAACCAGTCAGCCTCCCTTGAGCCCGGGAACGTACATCGTTCGGACCTGCAATTTGGGGCCCGATGCGGTGAGTCTGACTATCCAGACCAGTACGGTCCTGGGGTTGTCCTCACCGTTGCCGGCCATGATCACCTCGACGACGCCGTTGAACATCCCGGACAACGCCCTCTGCTCTGCCAGCTTGCTAGTCACGAACACCGGCCGGATTCTTGCGGCGGAGGTTGGTGTACGGATCGATCACCCACGGATTTCAGATCTGACGCTGAGCTTGGTCAGTCCCGGCGGCGCGCGGCTTTTGCTGGCTGCAAATCGTGGGGGCGACTCCACTAATGGGCTGGGCGCCAATTTGGTGGTGACCAATACCACCCCGGTGGCATTTTCGGGCGGACCGGAGGCGGTCACCAATACCTTCGAAACCGGCGAAACCTCTGGTACGATCTTGATAAACTATAACTTCTTCGCCCTGCCGGACGATCTGCGAGTTTACTACGAAAACAACCTGCTGTTCGACTCGGGACTCGTCAGCTTCGGAGGCTCCACCAACATCAACTACGGTCCGGGGAGCTCGACCTCGTTTACCATCGTCATGAACCAGGGCGGCAACACGGAATCCAATACCGCTTGGTTTTATTCGGTCACCTCCACTCGCATCGAGCCGCTGTTCCTGACATTTACCGAGAACACCAATCTCAGCATCACACCGATCAAGTTTGCTCCCACACCCTTCACGAACCTCACCGTTGCTCCGGCGGGAGGGGTGTCCACCAGCGGCATTTTTTATCTCCCGGAAGAGTCGTTAAACTCGCTCGTAGGCCAAGCGGCATTCGGCCAGTGGCGACTGGAGATCTGGGACAACCGGGCCGGTGCAACCAATCCACCGCCGACCTTGCTGGGGTGGCAACTGGCTCTCTGGTTGGCCGATTCTCTGCCCACACCCATTTCGCTCAGCCCGGGAGTGCCCTCCACCACCCTGCTCGGGCCTGGCCAAATCCAATGGTATGAGGTTGATGTTCCGGCCTGGGCCAGCTTTGCCAGTAACTCACTTTTAAGCTCCACCGCGCCTGTCAATCTCCTGTTCAACTCAAGCGCGCCTCCCACTGGGACGAACGTCGGCGACCTGACGCTCGCGTTGGGTGCAACGGCCGGAAAGTGGCTTTTGCGCACCAACACCGCTCCCGGCATAATTCCGGCAGCGCGTTACTACCTCGGCCTGGAAAACACAAATGCCGCGACCGTTACGACCGCCTTCACGGTCAACTTTGATGTCGGCGGCGTCATCACGCTGGCAGCGGGTGTCCCTTACCCTGGCACCAACTCCGGGCCGCTCAACAGCGCGGATTTTTACCGTTATGTTGTCAGCACCAACGTCGAGCGCGTCCAGTTTGAGGTCAACGGGCCGACCAGCGATGTGGCGTTGGTGGCGCGCAAAGGTCTGCCGTTGCCGAACCTGGGCAGCTTCGATTTTATTAGCTCGAATCCAGGTACCAACGATGATTTGATTGTCCTTTATGATTACTCGCGACCGGTCTCGCTGAGCTCCGGCGAATGGTTCCTCGCCGTCGTAAACGTAACCGGCAGCCTCGCCTCCTATTCGATTTTGGCCACCGAGTTCACCGATTACGGAACTAACCTTGTTCTTTCAAACACCTCAGTGACCAGCAACGCCCTCTGCGTAACCTGGAGTTCCTTGCCGGGGATCCATTATTATCTCGAGGGCAAACCGGACATCGCCGACAGCGATTGGACCATCCTGTCACCAACGCTGACCGCCTCGGATTTCACCACAACTTTTTGCCTCCTTCTGCCTTCGCCGTTCGAATACTTCCGTGTGTCCGAGGGCCTGGTGCTGGTGCCCGCGCCGCCGATCATCGCTTCAGTCGGCGTTGCCAGCGGGGGAACGCTGTTGCAGTGGACGGCTCGCACAAACCTGTTCTTTAACGTCCAATGGACCGCCGCGCTCGCCCCGGCGAACTGGAGTGCTTTTCCAGGTTTGGTTGGGTCGACAAATGGAACTTTCCTGTTTTTCGATAATGGTTCGCAGGCGAGCGGCTCTGGTGGGGAGCGCTTTTATCGGCTGCGGCAGATGCCTTAGCCCGGTTGGCCCCGGCTCGCCTGATTAGCCGACTGTTCACAGGTAACTCACTTCTGGGCTGTTATCAACATTCCGTTGCTCTGGAGCGCGACTTTCTGGTACGTACCAAAGCATGATTGACTCGATCTCAGAGGGCGCCGGATCGGCCCCGGATCCGAAACCCCGGCGATCCCAAAGACCTGCGGCGACCACGCACCACGTGGATCGCCTGCCCCCCCATTCCCCGGAAGCTGAACAGGGTGTGTTGGGATGCATCCTGCTTTCACCCAACGAGTGCATGGGCGAATGCATCGAGAAGCTCAAAGCCAGCGACGAGGTTTTCTATGACCTCAGGCACCAGACCGTTTTCAAGGTGCTCGCGGAAATGTACGATAGCCGGCAGGCGATTGATGTGATCACGCTTCAGCAGCGGCTCAAGGACAGCCAGCTTCTCGATGCATTCGCCCATGCACTCGTTGGGTGAAAGCAGGATGCATCCCAACACACCCTGTTCAGCTTCCG
>JANXQE010000089.1 GCA_025356925.1 Limisphaerales bacterium
AAACGGCCGCAGAATGTGGCGCAGGTCCCAGGGTGCCATTTCAGCGTTGCCGGAAACCACGATAGACTTCTCGGGCATCTCCACTTGCAAGCCTTCAGGATGCGCGCCGGACGGTTCACCCTGCCCACCTGAACCCTTGACCTTACTCCCTCCCTCCGCAAGAAGCGGAGTCTCATTCGGCTTCTTTACGCCTTTGGCTTTCCCTCCGCGCCCAAGTCGTGGAATGGAAATAAAAAGCGGCAGGCCGAGTTTGGTTTGGATTTCTGCGGGACGTTTTACGGAATTATCCAGGTAGAACTCGATCAAAAACGCGAGCCCGAATGCCGCCCCAATCCCACCGAAAAGGACCATGGAAGTCACTTTTACCAACTTCTTCAGGTCGGCAACCGGCGCGGTCGGCTCCTGGATCGTACTGATGTTTGACACTTTGCCCGCGCCCAATTTCTCGTCGATTTGCGATTGGTCGAGGCTCTGGGCGAAGCGCGCATAATTCGTTTCCTGTAATTGCAATCGCCGCTGCAACTCGCTAATCGCGCCCTCCCCATTGGCCAAAGAGGTCGCTCGGTTCCTAACCAGCTCCAGCTGCTCGTTCAGGACCTTTACCCGCGACTCCAGACCACGCACGCGGGCGGTTTCACCGGCGATTCCCGTCCCGGGATCCTCCATCCTTGGGGAGGCAACTCCATTCGCGCTCGTGACCGGGAGGGCCAACAATTCCGGGCTGGCCAATTCCAATTGTCGTTTGAGCTCTTCCTGCGCCGTTATCCGTCCGTGGATCTCCTGAACAAACGAGCTGGCGGGGGTGAAAGCCACCAGCAGGTCCTGCTCACGGTGATAAAGACTCTCCAATGCGGCGCAAGCCCTCCGGTATTCGTCAACCTTTTCCTTGGGCATGGCCTCCTGGATGTTGGTGCCGGACGGATGATTCGTTGCTGTCCCCAGCGTGTCGTGCCGGAACTTGCCCATTTCCGTCAGGGTCGCCTGGTGGTCAGCCAACTCAGCTTGCGTATCGAATAACTGTTCCTGGAGCCGGGCAAGCTCGCTGGCATAGGTCTGCTTGGTACTCTCCAGCGAAATGATACCGGCCTTGGCTTTGGCTTTCCTCAGTTCCTCCTCGGTTTGCGCCACCTGGGTTCGACGCTGATCGGTCTCCTGCATCAGAAAATCATCGAAAGCGCCGACCGCGTGAATCTGCGCATGTTTTTTAAAGTAAAAATCGATCAGGCTGCGGAGGACCGGTTGGACGATCTCGGCGCTCGGGTGCTGAAAGGAGAGGCCGATTACGCTGGTATCCTTGGGTACCAGTGCCGTTAATCTTTTCTGAATCTCCGCCGCGGCCTTCAGGCGATTGGTTCCTCCCCCCAATTTGGCTAAAACCCGTTCGGGACCCATCGCATCAGCGACCTGCTGCGCCAGGTCCATGGAGGTGAGGATCTCCATTTCCGTGTTGAGGATACTGCTCCCCCCAAGATTCGGCGAACTAATCCTGGAGCCGCTGTCTCCTACCTGGCCGGGAGAGCTGCTTTCCACAACATAACGGATGTAAAGTTTGGCCTCTGATCGGAATGGAACGGGATAAACGAAGGGCAAAGCCACTGCACCGGCGATTGCTAGTGCAGAGATTAGGACGATTTTCCACTTATGGCGGAAGATGATGTAAAGAATCTGGCCGAGGTCTAATCCTGGCGCCGGCCCGGCTGTTTGCTTTTCGTTCATGATGCTCAGAGGTAGTGCTGGTATAGAACATTGCCCGCCAGGCTCGCCAATCGAGGCGGCAGCCGGCGAAAGATGTGCCTCACCCATTTCTGGGTCCAATCCACATCCTTCACAAACGCATTCTTACCAAAGTCAAATTTATAATAATAGATTTTCTCTTCCTGCGCCCCAAATCCCAGCTTGAACCGCCGCAACCCTTCGTTGTCCACCGACGTCCGGCCGAGGTTGAGAAAATCCCAACCTTCCGCGGCCAGCCGTTTGATTGCCGCCCATATGATCTCATTGTTCGGGCGCACACGCTGGAATGAGTAATCTGATGCCCCAAACTTCAAGGTGGCCTCGCGGCCGAAATGGAAAAAAACCGCCGAAGCGATCGGCTGGTTGTCTGCGCGTGCGGTCGCGATAAATCCGCGGTTCTCAGCCAGGACGTACCGCGCGATATTCTCAAAGAACCGCTTCGGCTGGGGGGGCGCTCCGTGACGGCGGCGCGTGAGACAATGCAAACGATAAAAGTTCTGCATCGCTTCCTCGGTGGTTTCGAAATCCAACTTTAACCCACTGTTTTCCGCCCGGTGAATGCCACGCCGCACCGCCCCTTTGAAACTCTTGAAGAGGGCCTCGGCGCCTGGGCGGAGGTCAATGACGTGACCATGAAAAGTCAAAGAGGGACTGGCGCCTTTCCAATCACGGTCGTTGCTCCGGCACTCCAGATAGCGCCAACCTCGCTGTCGGCCATAAGCGATGGCCTCGCTATAAACGGGCCCTGTTGCGACCGCATCCCGCTGCAATGTATTGCAAAAATCGGTGAATGGCAGACAAACGCCGCGGGACCCTGTCAAAGAGCTGCGGACCTCCATAACCGGAAGCAGCGCGACGATTCG
>JANXQE010000118.1 GCA_025356925.1 Limisphaerales bacterium
TCCAAGTAAAAAGGAACGATCTCAAAGCCGCCGCCGACCCGAGGAGTGGCGCGGTTGAGCTGCGCCAGCGCCTCGCGTTCGATCACCCGCAGGCGCAAGGTGTGCGGCAACACTTTTTCGAGCGACACCGATTGAATCATCGAGACCAGTTTCAGATTTCGGCCCACTCCCGACAAGTCCAGCGCAAAAAGGTTCTGCCCCAGTCGGACGCCAGTCCAGCGACGGAGCTGGTCCGGAGCGATCATGCCGTCGCTTTGCACATCAATGTGCTGGATGGCAAAAGCCTTGTTGTCATACAGCAGAACGTTGAGCGCCCAACCGCTCGCCTGCCAAACCAAGTACAAACCAGCCATAGCGGCAAAGACGCTGCCGAGAACGATGGCCGTCAGGCGCGTGCGTCTGGCCCGGACCTGGCTCGAGCGGAGCTTTACATCAAGCACGAACTCACGGCCCAGTCGGCGATTTTTCGAAGCGCGTTTAAACCACATGTTGTTTCAAGCTCCCGGTCGTCGTTCCAGGGCCAAATCGATCATTTCCTGGCAAAGCCCGGAATAGGTCAGGCCGGCGGCAGCGGCGGCCTTGGGCAGCAGACTGGTTTCGGTCATGCCCGGCAGCGTATTGACCTCGAGAACCACCGGTTCACCACTCGATCGCACCATCACGTCGATCCGCGCGTAATCGCGACCGCCGACAGCCTGAAAGGCCCCGAGCGCCGCGGCTTGAATTCGGGCGGTAACCGCGCTGTCAAACGGTGCCGGACACAGATATTCGGTCGCGCCGCTGGTATATTTGCTCTGGTAGTCGTACACGCCTGTTCGGGGTCGAACCTCGACAATCGGGAGCGCTTCCGAGCCCAGAATGCCCACAGTAGTTTCCCGGCCCAGGATTTTCTCCTCGACCAGAACCTCGGTATCGAAGCGAAAGGCCTCGGTCAGGCATCGGTTCCAATCGGCGACGCGCTCGACAAACTGCAGACCGACACTGGAACCCTGGCGAAGCGGTTTCAATACAACCGGCGGATCCCAGCCCATCGGCCAACTGGCATCGGCGGCCTCGACCACGGTGAAACGGGCGGTGGGCACGCCGGCCGCCACGCAGCGTAACTTAGTCAGGTGTTTATCGAAGGCAACCCGGCTCGATTCCGGATCGCAGCCGGTGTAGGCCACGCGCAAGCCCTCGAGTTGCCGCTGCACAGTGCCGTCCTCACCATAGGTGCCATGCAGCGCGAGAAAAACGACATCGGTGCCCGCTGGGAGCGACCATTCTTCGCCCCGCGGATCCAGTTCGCTCACACTGTGGCCCAGCGAGCGCAACGCATAGGCGACCGCTGCGCCCGAGCGCAGGGAAACCTCCCGTTCGGCACTCGGGCCGCCCAGCATCACCACAATGTTCAGTTTCTCAGGCATTGGGCCACTTCATTCTCCGATGATTTCGACCTCCGTCTCCAAGCCGATGCTGCGCTCAGTCTGGGCACGGGTTCTAATCAGCTCGATTAAGTCGAGCACGTCGCGCGCTGTCGCAGTACCATCGTTGACCAGGAAATTACCGTGTTCCGTCGAGACCATCGCGCCGCCGACCCGCGTGCCCTTGAGCCCTAGTTCATCGATCAGCTTGCCGGCCGGGATCGAGGGGGGATTCTTGAAGATGCAACCCGCGCTCGAGGCGGACGGTTGCGAGTCCCATCGACGGCGGTTGAACTCGTTCAGGCGCTGCTCGATCAGCTCACGCGGCTCGCTTTTCCCGCGCAGCACCGCCGCGAGGGCAATTTCGGTCTTAAGTGTTGAACAGGATCGATAAGCGACCGCCAGGCTCGCTGGCGCGCGCTCCTCAACGCGCCCTGAAAAGTCCATTAACCGCAGGGAGACAACCTTATCGAAGATCGCGCCGCCCATGGCGCCCGCGTTCATTCGCAGCCCCCCGCCAACGCTTCCCGGGATTCCTTCCAGGAATTCCAGCCCGCCAATCCCGCTCCGTTTGGCTTCGATTGCCACGGCCTTGAGCCTAGCGCCGGCCCCGCAGTGCAACCGCTCGCCGGCTGTCTCGACCCGGGCAAACGCAGGTTGTGCGAGGCAAACGACCAAACCTCTGAACCCGCCATCTCGCACCAGCAAGTTTGATCCTCTTCCGAGGACGAACACCGCTATTTGATGAGGCGCGCAATACCTTAACACTGCTGCCAATTCCGTTTCCGAGGCTGGCTCGATATATAAATCCGCTGGCCCGCCCACCCGCAGCGTAGTTCGTTTGGCCAGCGGCTCATGATGCCGGATGACCGTTTGCGGCGAAAGCATCTGCGACAATTCCTGCGATGCCTGGAGCGGATCCATGAAGGTACCGGATTCAGTCATGCGACATTGCCCTCCGCGATCGGTTGCGGGACTCGCTGCCTGGAACTGCGGAACCCCCTCCACGCCAGATCGGGAGCGCAACGAGTACGGGTGTCGCCTGAAAAAGATTTAGCCTTTGGCACCGAGGCAGATCGAGCCGGGTGCGCACCCTGGCCCACCGACTCGAGCATCGCCTGGGCGATTTGCTCGGCCGCTTGAGGCGTGTGCCATTTGGCCAGGGCCGCTTGCATCCCCTGGCGAACAGCCTCCTGGCACATCAAAGCTCCAAATGCCTGTGCCAAATCTGCCGGTCCAGCGGTTTGTTGGTCCAACAGCAGAGCCGCGCCCGTTTGCTCAAAAGCGCGCGCGTTGTGGAACTGATGATTGTCAGTCGCCGCGGGGAAAGGGATCAGCACGGCCGGCAGCCGCATCGCGGCCAGTTCTGCGAGAGAGGAGGCGCCCGCCCGGCTGATGCTCGCGGTGGCTGCTCCCATCGCCAGCTCCATTTCCGCAAAAAACGAGTGGACGGTTGCCCGCAGTCCGCGGGCCGTGTAAGCCTGCCTGAGTTGTTCCGAGTCGGCGGCTCCAGCCAAATGGAACCATTGCCAATCGGGGCCCAGCTTTGACATCGCATCGAGCGATCTAAGTATTAGTTCATTGACCCCGTGAGCTCCCTGGCTGCCACCCATCACCAAAGCAACCGGCCGGACTGGATCCAGGCCCAGCGCGACGCGGCAGGCGCCCGGCTCGATTCGTTGGAACTTCGGACGCACCGGGGTGCCGGTGACGGACACACAACGGTTATGCAGGCCTTGGGCGGCCGACGGAAAGCCGACGAAAG
>JANXQE010000176.1 GCA_025356925.1 Limisphaerales bacterium
GGTGCGTAACCCAGACGAAAGACCTGCACCGCTTCGGCCGATACCCCTCGCTTCGACAAGTACTCGCGCGCTATCTGGCCGCTGGCTTCATTCGCCAGCGCACTCTGCCATCTCTGCGTGATCTGCTCGTGGATCTCCAGCAGTTTCTCTTTTAGCCCACGGGTCTGGTGGTCTCCCGAGCCTTGCTGGTATTCGAGCGGGATCCGGGCTCGCTCGGCCAGCCGTCGCACCGCTTCCGGGAATTCGAGGTTTTCATACTCTCTGACGAACGTGAAAACATTGCCGCCCTTGTGACAGCCGAAACAATGGAAGATCTGCAGGTGCGGGTTAACGTTGAAACTGGGCGTCTTTTCCTTGTGAAACGGGCACAACGCTAGGAAGTTGGCCCCTGCCCGCTTCAACGGAATGTAGCTCCCGATGACTTCGACAATGTCGCTGGCAGCTCGGATTTGGTCGAGTGTGCCTTGTGTGAAGAAGCCCGCCATAACCACATTAAGTTGGCCTTAGGCTTTCAGGAAACGATCAGAAGATCAAGCGGTGCCGCCAAAAACCGGGAGACCGCTGCCTGCACCGGCACGCAGCTTTGCGCCGTCGCGGGCGTTCTGCAGCCTACCTAACTAAAAATTCTTCCTCCGGCTAGGGCAGGTTCGCCTCTTTTTGGTGGAATTCCTTGTCTTCCGGCTGGGTCGGTTTGATCAGCAGATAACCCAGGTGATCCCGGATCCACGGTCCAGACAAAGATTTCTCGAAGACGACTGCCTGCGCGGTGTGCCAAGTGGGAAAGTAGTTGCTGCCGTAAACGTCGTCCTGGAATTTCTCCATCGCGCGAACCTCGATGGGACTGAAATAGCGGGCGTTAAGCAGGGCTAAAAAAGCCAGTAACATGCAACTAAGCCGCACCACCCCCGAGCCCATGCCCAAATAATACTCGGCCCGTCCAAAAATGTCACTTCCCAGCAACTTGCCTCCGAGCCGGTACTTGCACAGGCCAAAGAGCGAAAGAATCAGCAGTGCGCCGCAGATATAGACCAGCAGGAATGAGGCGAGCAAACTGAACGGGCTGGATTGTGCAAACCATTGTCCGGCAGGTTCATACACAAGTGCGCACCCAATTACCACTGCCAACCACTTGACCAGGCCCATCAATTCTTCCGACATCCCGTGCCTGCGACCTCGCATAAGCCCGATTACCACCGTGGCGAGAACCACGAGATCAAACAAATTTATTGGCAGCTTATCGAGTTCCATGCATCTGTCCTCTCGATTCTAGTTCCGTCGAGTTTCCTAAATTCGCTAACGCCTGAGTTAAGCGAGTTCCATGCCACAGTTGGGGTGGCGCACGGACTAGGTCATTTGGGGTGGTCCGACAGCCAGTAGCGGATCGCACCCGCTTGTGGGCTTTGCGGCGCGATCGCGAGAACTGCGAGGTAGTGCTGACGCGCCTTGGCTGGCTCCTGAAGCTGCTGAGCGTATAAATTGCCGAGCGCGAGGTGAGTGCGGCTCTCGCTGGGATATTTGGCCAGGATCCTTTCGAATTGTGTGACCGCGTCCAGCACGTAGCTGGCTTGCTTCAAAACAAGGCCGAAATTGTAACGGGCATCCAGAGATTCAGGCTGAATGGCCAAGGCCGTTTCGTAGGCCGCCAGCGCCAGGGGTAGGCTGCCGTTTTCAGCGGCAGCCAAGCCGAGATTATAGTGAGCATCGTAATAACTGGGATCCAACTGGGCCGCTCGGCGATACGCCTGGATTGCCTCGGGCAACCGGCCCGCTTGCTGGTCCTTCACCCCTTGGCCAAAAGCCTGGTCCGCAGCAGTCCTATCTCCCGAAGCCGGCGGCTGCGGAGCGCGGTACGCATATCGAGGAAACGTTCGCGCCGCAGTGCTGTTGTCGTTCCGAGTATTGCTGGTCGGAGCGCCGGTTGAACCGCCAGACTGGTTCGCCGCCACAGTCGTCTGCGGCGCGGAGCCTGGCCCCGCTTTCCCATCCCGCATGAAAAGGTTCAGCGGGTTGATTCGGCGCAAGAAACCTCGCTTTTGAGGTCGCACTTCGGTTGACCCCGATGCTCCCGACGACTGCTCAGCTGCGGACGGAGCTTCCTGCGGTTGCGTTGACACTGGCGCGTTGGCAAGGTCGGCTGCGGGCTTAATCACGGGTTCCGCGCCCAATTTGACGACCTCGAAGCGCTCCCCCGACGTAGGATTTGTGAGTGGTGTGGACTTCGGGGCGTTCGTCGGGGGGATGCTGCTCTTTACGACGTTGGCCGGTTGGTCGGATTTCAGGGGCTCAGTGACCCGGGTTGCGTTTGTGGCAGGTGCCTTAGGAACGCTCACCGCGTGGGCCGGCTCGGCTGGCGGCGCCTTAAGTCCATTAGTATGCACCGAGGGCTGAGCGACCACGTTCGTGCCAGGCTCACGCCGTGGTGGCGGGCTGAGTTCCAGTTCGAGTTGGCGCGCCATCGCACTCACGGCTGGAAGGTTTTCTGGGGCGGGTTTCAAAGCCAAGTACTCCCGGTACTTCTGCAAAGCCAGCCGCGGGTCATTCAGGTCTTGTTGAGCTACGATGGCTAGATTCAGCAGTGCTGGCGGGTAATTCGGCTCCTCTTTCAGGGCTCTCGCGAAGAACTGGGCAGCTTCGTTTGCCCGCTTGCGCTGATATCGCGCCATTCCAAGGGCAGTCAGCACCTCAGGATTGTGAGGTTCCAAGAGTAACGCCTCGTTAAAACTCTTTTCGGCGGAGGTCAATTCTCTGGATTTCGACTGAGCCTCGCCGAGCTTCAGCCAACCCTCGGCCGAATTCGGCCGCCGCAAAGTATACGTGGTCAGCTCCGACCTTGCCTGGTCGAGCTTATTGCTCTGGCCAAGCCAGAGGCACCCCAGGTCGAAATGGACTTCGGTCAGGTCGTGATCCAGCGCCAGGGCGCGCAGGTACGCTCGCTCAGCCTCCGCGGGCTGGCCGGCTCGGTGAAACGCCAGACCCAGATAATTGAAAGCGAGCGCGTTGGTCGGGAGCAGCTCCGTGGCGGTCTGGAGCTCCGCG